>JAYSSW010000745.1:0-3397 GCA_043720335.1 Planctomycetia bacterium | reverse complement strand
GCAGAACTCGATCCAGGTCGATTGACCTTGTGACGCGCATACCCAGGGACGGCTGTCCCTGGGCTTTCGGCGCTTCAACTTCGCTGCCTTTTCTTCGTGTCCCTCTTGCCTCACGAACCTATATACCTTTCGCGGCCAGGAATGAGGCATCGACGAACTGCACTAACCCTGAGCGCAAGCGAGGGGATCGCATGGCGGCTCGCTGAATGAGAATATTCGCCAACCCAGTTCGCTGCGATCCCCTCGCTTGCGCTCAGGGTTCGTGTGGCCTGGGAACGTCTCGTTCCTGACCGCGCAGAGTATAAGCGTGCTCGCCGAACCGGTCAATCAGCGGCCACCCTTCCTGGCGACGCTGGCGTCGCGGACCAGTGCTGGCTGCGTGCCGGCGGCGTCGAGGTAGCGGCGGATGCGCGCCAGCCGCTCCGCGTGCTCCTTCGGGTCGGCGTCCGGCCACGTCGCGGGGCGGCCGCGCTTCCACCAGTCGATGTACTGCACCAGCGACTCCAGCTCCTCCGGCGTCCCCGCGAACGGCGGCATGAACGGCTTCAGCATCTGCAGCTTCGCGAAGTTCTGCCGCTCCATGTCCGAGTCCCAGCCTTTCGTCAGGCCAGGCAGCGCGTTGACGCCGGCCGTCGTGTGGCACACGCTGCACTGCTCGCGGAACACCAGCGCCCCCCGATGCAACTGCGGGTGCGCCGCGCCGGCGACTTGCGGCAGCTCGGCGGCGCCTCGCAGCGGGAACGGGTCGATCTCGCTCAGCCCGCGCTGCCTCAGCGCCGCCACCTGCTGCGGCCGCACCGCGTTCGAGTAGAGCAGCTCGCGCAGCGTGTACGGCTTGCGCACCCCTTCGCGGACGAACTCGCCCCCCGCCGTCGCCGCGAAGGCCATCACGCACAGCATCGTCGCGGTCGCCCCGTTGACGTAGTGCCGGCGGTAGACCATCCCGATCAGCGCGTACGCGCCGACGAGCGTCGAGGCGCCGACGGCGATGTTCAGCATCATCGTCATCGCGATCGATCCCCCCAGGATCCATTCGCGGCTGTCGGGGGGCATCGCGGCGACGAACCAGACGCCGAGGACCGGCATCGCCGCCATCGGGGCCATCAGCCAGGCGGCGCGGTGGACCAGTTCCTCGCGCTCGGGCCGGGTGAACTCGGACGACAGGTTCACCAGCACCATCGACATGAGCGACGCGACGACCAGGGCCGCGATGGTGCGGTAGAGGAGCGAGGGGAGGAAGGTCGGGTTGAAGAAGGCGTCCCAGAGGGAATGGCTTTCGAGCCAGGCGCCGGGCGTGAGCTGGAACGAGAGGATGCCGTTGATCCAGAACAGGCTCATCCAGGCGGCGCAGGTGTAGAGGACGAGGAGCGTGAGCCGTGCGGAGTCGGTGAGCTGGCTGCCGTACTTGAAGGCGGCGTAGCCGGCGACGACTTCGAGGCAGAAGAAGGTCCATTCGACGGCCCAGAGCCAGTGGAACTCGTCGACCATGAGTCCGATGGTGACGGGGCTGACCTGGATGGCGGTGAACCACATGCCGACGCCGGTGAGGGCGCCGAGGACGAAGCTGATGAGGACGAGGTAGCGGAAGTAGCCGTCCATGAAGGCGCGGGCGGGCTTGCAGCGGCCGGTCATGGCGAGCCACTGGAAGAAGCAGAGGAGCATGCCGCCGCCGATGGCGAAGTGGGCGGTGAAGACGTGGAAGATGCCGAGGGCGCCGATGACGAGGCCCTTCATCAGCGGCCCGAAGTCGTTCACGGGATAGATCACGGCGTCCATCGGCTTCTCCGCTCCCGCATCCCCAGGGACGGCGGTCCCTGGGCTTTCCTTTTCGACTACTCCACTTCGTCTTGCGTGGTTGCCAACGCGGGACAGCGGATGTTACACTACGGCGACCGCGTTCGCAACCACCCGCCAGACGCATCCCACCGAATGGAAGGACCAACCCCGTGAAGCACTCCCGATGGATCCCCTTTTTCGCCGCAGCGCTATCTATGACGGCGCCGCACGCGGCCTTCGCCGACAACTGGCCGAGCTGGCGCGGCCCGACCAGCGACGGCGTCTCCACCGAGAAGGGCCTGCCGACGACCTGGAGCGAGAAGCAGAACATCGCCTGGAAGCTGGAGCTGCCCGGCATCGGCTCGTCCACGCCGGCCGTCTGGAACGACCGCATGTTCCTGACCAGCTCCGAAGGCAAGGACCTCGTCCTTCTCTGCGTCGGCACGAACGGCAAGCTGCTCTGGAAGGAGAAGATCGCCGCGTCGCTGCGAGGCATCTCCCGCAAGGACGAAGGCAACGAGGCCTCCCCCTCCGCTGCCACCGACGGCAAGCACGTCTTCGTCCATGTCGGCACCGGCGACCTCGCCTGCTTCGACTTCGACGGCAAGCAGCTCTGGTCCTTCAATCTCCAGAAACAATACGGCAAGTTCTCCATCCAGCACGGCATGCACGTCACCCCCGTCCTCCACGAAGACCGACTCTTCGTCGCCCTCATCACCAACGGCGGACACTGGGTCCTCGCCTTCGACAAGGCCACCGGCAAGGAACTCTGGAAGCACCAGCGCGACAGCGACGCCAGCGGCGAGAGCCGCGAAGCCTACACCACCCCCGTCCTCTGGAAGAACGGCGACGACATGAACCTCGTCGTCCTCGGCGCCGACTACGCGACCGGCCACAGCCTGAAGGACGGCGGCGAACTCTGGCGCCTCGGCGACCTCAACCCCAAATCCAACTACAGCTCCGCCCTGCGCATCATCGCCTCCCCCGTCGCCAGCAACAACGAACTGGTCGTCCCCACCGCGCGTGGCGGCCTCGTCGTCACCCTGAAGCCCGGCGCGGCCGGCGAGATCAAAGCGGGCAGCCCGCACGAAGCCTGGCGCATCGCCAAGGGCGCCCCGGACGTTCCTTCGCCTCTCGTCCACGACGGCCTGCTCTACCTCCAGCGCGAGAACGGTGTCCTGTTGGTTCTCGACGTGAAGACCGGCAAGGAGCTGTACAACGTCCGCCTCGGCGACGGACGCTACCGCGCCTCCCCCCTCTACGCCGACGGCAAGATCTACACCATGGGCCGCGACAACGGCAACGTCAGCGTCATCAAGGCCGGCCCGACCAAGAGCGAAACGCTCGGCTCCAACCACCTCGACGACGTGTTCACCGCCTCGCCCGCCATCTCGCAGGGCCGCATCTACCTGCGCGGCTTCCGCTACCTCTACGCCATCTCCGAAGGCGGGAAGTAGTCCAACGCCTCGCCGATAAACCGCCTTCGGTGAGGAGTCGCCTGACCTTACTCGGTCAGGAATGCAGCGCGACAGCAGGCACTTTACCAACCCTGAGCGCAAGCGAGGGGATCGCCGGACGACTTGCGAGACGAGAATTTCCGTCCGCATGGTTTCCTGCGATC
>JAYSSW010000744.1:0-3400 GCA_043720335.1 Planctomycetia bacterium | reverse complement strand
CATGAGCCGGAGCGCGTCCTTCGTCACCGCCTTGGCCGGCTCGTTGGCTCGGCGGCCGACCAGGAGTTCATGCACCGCGTCGGGCAGGCCGCCGCCTGAAAGACCCAGAGGCTGCCGAGGCTGGGTTTCCGGTGCGACCCCGCGAAGCACCGGCGTTGTGGGCGAATAGATGACGTAGTTCTGCAGCCGACGCATCAGATCCAATGCAGGCTTGTGTACGTCCTCATTCAGTTGAGCCGTCTGAAGAGCAGCAAGCCCGCGCTCCGTGTTGGGATTGTCCCTCGTGTTCGGGCTTCGGCTGGCCAACTTGGCGCCCCCTTGCTCCAGAAGCTCCGTCTTGTAGCGCCATGCGGGACTGGGGTCGCTGAGCGGATTGTGCAACGCAACGTCGTAGTGCGCCTCCGCTGACATGCCGCTGAAGTAGATGTGCGACAACTGCTGCTTGCCACTCGACGGAAAAGCGGATTTGTACAGTTTCGGAACTCCCGGGCGAACTCCACGCTGCAAGAGAGTCTGGTCCGTGACGGCGCCATCGGCTGCGGCGGACAACACGCCAATCGCTTCAAGCAAGTTGCTCTTTCCGGAACCGTTGGCTCCCACCAGCACGTTGAGCTGCCCCAGCTCGAGGTCGAGCTTCTCCAGCGACTTGAATGCTTCGATGCGAACTCTCGTGATCATGGACCGTTCCTGCTGTCTTGTGTCGCTGAACCGCTGCCGCGTTCATCCCCCCGCCTTCATCACGACGCGGTGGACGCGGTCGATGGGCACGTCCGTCAGCACCGTCGGCGCGGCGTTCCTGGCGGGCCAGTGGATCTCGACGCGGTCGATCTTGTCGGCTTTGCCCAGGCCGAACGTGACGGGCAGCTCGGAGCTGCTGAGGTAGCCCTTGCTGGCCGTGACCTCGCGTTTCTGCACGTGCTTGCCGGTGGTGAGGACGACGCGGGCGCCGAGGGCGGAGCGGTTGCAGGTCTTGCCGTCCCCTTCGAGGACGAAGCGGACCCAATGGTTGCCGGTGCCCCCCTCGTTCCTGAGGAGCTTGGGCGAGCCGCCGTTCTCGGCGAGGACCACGTCGAGCGTGCCGTTGCCGTCGATGTCGGCGTAGGCGCAGCCCCGGCCGACGAGAGGCTGGAACAGGTCAGGCCCGGCGAGGTCTGGGCCGACCAGCTCGAAGCCGGGGATCTCGCCGGTGTTCCAGTAGAGCTGCGCGGGCTGCTTGTACGCCTGGCCGGGCTGCACCTTGCCGATCTCCGGCTCGAGGTGCCCGTTGCACGACAGGAAGTCGACGCGGCCGTCCAGGTCGTAGTCGAAGAAGAACAGCCCGAACACCAGCGGCAGCCGGCTCGGCCCGGCGATCCCCTCCGTCAGCGCCACGTCGGCGAACAGCGTCTCCTTCGGGTTGGTCAGCTTCAGGAACGTGTTCGGCTCGTTGGCGAAGTTGCCGATCAGCAGCCCGCACTCGCCGGGACGGTACTCGGCGAAGTCGATCCCCATCGCGCCGCGCGCGGTCCCCTCGGCGTAGGCGACGCCGGCGAAGCCCCCCTTCTCCTCGAACGTGCCGTCGCGGCGGTTGTGGAAGAAGAAGTTGCGCACCGTGTCGTTGGCGACGAAGATGTCGGGCCAGCCGTCCTCGTCCACGTCGCAGACGATCACGCCGAGCGCCTTGGCGACCGGCCTGGCGAACTCGCCGGTCACTTCGATGCCGGCCTTGCGGCTGACGTTCTCGAAGGCGCCGTCGCCTTTGTTGCGGTAGAGCTGGCAGTGCGTCCCCTCGAACGTCTTGGGGGGGCCGTAGGCGCGGCCGAGGCCGGTCAGCGTGAAGCCTTGCAGCAGGTCGAGCTTCGGCGACCACGTCACGTAGTTGCAGACGAACAGGTCGAGGTGGCCGTCCTTGTCGAAGTCGAGGAACGCCGCCGAGCTGGAGAAGCTGATCGCGTCGAGATGGTCGAGCAGCTGGTCGCCTTTCGCGGCGGGCCAGTTGGCGGGCTGGACGAGGTCGCCGGCGGTTTTGGTCACGTCGATGAATTTGCGGCCTTTGCCGTCCGCGACGTTCCTGAAGAGGCGGTTGCCGCCGACGCCGGTGATGAACAGGTCGGGGAAGCCGTCGTTGTCGAAGTCGCCGACGGCGGCGCCCATGCCGTAGAACGACACGTCAAGGCCGGCGGCCTGCGTCACGTCGTCGAACGTGCCGTCGCCTTTGTTGCGGTAGAGCTTCAGGGTGGGGGCGGGATTCTTGGCGTCCTCGAAGCCGGGCCAGCCGCAGGAGTTGACGAGGAGCAGGTCCTGGTGTCCGTCGTTGTCGAAGTCGAGGAAGGCGCAGCCGCCGCCGAGCGTTTCGGGCATGAGTTTTTTGCCGAAGGCGCCGTTGACGTGCGTGAACGTGACGCCCGCCTTGGCGGTGACATCGGTGAAGCGGACCTTCGGCGGCGTGAACTTCTTCGCGCGCACCTCCGACGGCTTCACGTCGGGATTGACCGGAATGTCCATGTTTCTCTGGCAGCCCGCGAGAAGCAGAGCGGTGACGAGGACGCAAGCGGAACGCGTTCGCATGGGGAATCTCACACCTGTTGGAGACGACGTGCATCGTGCTCGGCAGCATGGCGAGATCGCTTCTCGCCCTTCGTCGTGCCTGCGGACTACTCGCGATTGTATCATTCCCGGTTGTCGCGATGAACCCTCTCCGGGTGCTTCACGCGATGGAGCCCCCGTCCGTGACTTTGGAGTGTCCGAGAAACGAAAAAGCGACGGGCAGCCGCGAAACGTCGTTTCGCTGGCTCCCCGTCGCCGGTGTTCAAAATCGCAATCGTGGCTGGCCGACGGTCACTGCTTCGGGATGACGATGCCGCGGACGGCGGCCTGCTCGCGCAGGGCGTCGCGGATGGCGGCGTCGAACGCGGACGCGGCGGGGTTGGGGTTGCGCTTCATCTCGGTGTTGATGTACGCCTGGCGCGTCGCTTGCAGCTCGACCACCTGCTTCTGCAGCTTCTCGCGCTGGGCGGCCATGCCCTTGACGTAGGCGACCCGCTCGGCCGGCTTGAGCTTCTTCATGGCGTCGGAAAGCTCGTCCTCGGGGATCTTGGCGATGTCGATCTTCGGGTCGGACTTCATCTTGTCGACCAGATCCCAATCGCCGGACTTGTAAAGGCCGCCGGCCTGCGACAGCGTGCGGCTGGCAGCCACGCTGGCGCTCTGGCCGGCGGCGTTCTGCGTCTGGACTTTCTGGTTCTCGGCCTTGGCCATGCCGTCCTTGCCATAGCAGACGTAGGTGTCGTTCAGCTTCACGCCCAGCTCGGCGAGCTGCTTGTCGACCGGCGTGACGATGGCGACCTGGCTGCGGTTCTGGTCGATGGCGGCGAAGCGTCCGCCGCAGAGGCTGGCGAACTCGCGCCAGTCGCGGGCGTCG
>JAYSSW010000743.1:0-3402 GCA_043720335.1 Planctomycetia bacterium | reverse complement strand
TTGTCCGAGGACTAACCCTGAGCGCAAGCGAGGGGATCGCAGGAAAGCGGGTTGGCGAAATTCTCGTTCCGCGAGTCGACAAGCGATCCCCTCGCTTGCGCTCAGGGTTAGTGAGGTTGACGGCCGATCACGGCGGCGAGACGGGGAGCAGCTCCTCGTACTCGCTGCGGTCCTCGGCGTCGTTGTAGCGCGCCGGGACGATGACGAGGTCGTCGTTCATCTCGTCGCGGGCGAACGTCTTGCGGAACTTGGTGACGAACAGGTTCGCCTGCAGGTGGCCGGCGAGCTGCTGCAACGCGCGCAGGTCCTCGGCGGGCAGGTCGCGGACGAGGTAGCCGAACGGGCGCTCCTGCTGCGCTTTCTGCAGGCGGGCGCGGATCACCTTGGCGATCGCCTTGGCGCGGGCCAGGTCCTTGGCGTCGGCGGCGCTGAAGCCGTCGTCCACGTCGGGGACCTTCTCGCTGTAGGGGGCCTGGCCGGTGAGGACCTTGATGTCGTCGGCCGACAGCTTGCGGGCCCATTCCATCGTCGTGGGGATGTGGCCCTTGTTGTTGGGCTGCGGGCGCTGGCCGGCGACGAAGTTGAAGTTCAGCTCCTGGGAGCGGCGAAGCAGCGCAGGCGTCTGCGCGGCGAAATCCTTGAGCCACGCCTCGCTCCTGCTCGGCAGCCCGCCCGGCGTGCAACCACTGGCGGCCTGGAGCATCGGTACCCAGGTGTACTGGTAGCTGAAGTCGCCCTGCAAATCGACTTTCGTCGGAGCTTGCACATAGAAGAGGGCTTCGGTCCGCTCCTTGACGGAGATCTGCGTGATCTTCAAGGGATAGACGAGCTTTTCCGACGCGAACTGGAAGCGGGTCGGCGAGACCTCGCCGGCGAAGGTGCCGTCCTTGTTGCGCTTCATCTGCATGGTGTCGATCTTCATGACGGTGAAGATCCACTTCTTCTGGACGTAGTGGTTCAGCGTGGCCTCGTCGCCGGAGTAGCTGTACTTGTGGTCCTTGAGCCAGGCGAAAAGGGCGTCGGCGCGGTCGGCTTCGATGATCTTGTAGTCGAGCGAGCCAACAACGCCGGCTTCCAGCACGCGCACCGGCGGCGGCGCGGGGGGCGGCCCGCCTGGGCCTGCGGTCGACTTCTCCGCTGCGGCTTGCGGCACGGGGAAGCCGCCCAACCTGACGGCCGCGCGGTCGTAGTCGCCCTGCGGCTCCAGCAGGTGCAGCAGTTTCGAGTTCGGCATCTCGCGCCGCTTCATGATGCTGTAGTAGGCCAGGTGCTTGAAGAAGTCGCGCGGCATCTCGTGCAGCTTCGGCTGCGACGGCGTCGGGATCACCATCCCGAAGTCGAGCGCGTTGCCCTCGAACTTGGGCTGCACCGTGAACGTCTCGATCTTCTCGACCGGATCCCAGGTCAGGAACACCTTCTGCGCGGGCTGAAGGATGTCGCTGTTCTTCGCGGAGAAGTAGCAGCAGGCGGCGTTGCTCGTGGTGGCGCACAGTGCGGCGGCGGTCAGTGCCAGCAGCGGGCGGAATCTTGCCAGATGATTCATGGCGTTGTCCTCGGACGGAGGAAAGGGGATCCATATTCTCGACGAATCAGGACGAGGTTTGGATTGCCGGCAAATCGTAACCGCAAGCCCTGTTTGACGCAAGGGTTGGAATCCGTCAACTTCGCCGTTGCACCGACCGATCCATCAGGTAAACTGCATCCATGCAGGATCGACCTCCGCCGGGGGGGCGGGTCGTTGTCCGTTTCCACGGAGCCAACCATGACTCAGCAGGCCGACCGCGCCGGTTGCGGCGAATCGCGTGATCTCAATCGTCTCGACCGCCGCAGCTTCGTCAAAGCGGGGGTGCTCGGCACGACGGGGCTGTCGCTCGCCCAGCTATTGCGCAGCGACGCGCGGGCCAACGCGCCCACGCGCCGAACCTCCGTCATCATCCTGTGGATGCGCGGCGGGCCCAGCCACATCGACATGTGGGATCCCAAGCCCGACGCCCCGGTCGAGTACCGTGGCGAGTTCGGCGTCGATTCGACCAACGTGCCCGGCGTCCAGCTTTCCGACATGCTGCCGATGTCGGGGCGGATCATGGACAAATGGTCGATCATTCGCAGCTTGCACCACAACGACGCGGGCCATTCCTCCGGCGACCAGATCTGCTTCACCGGCTACCCGTCCGGCCCCAACCCCGACGAGAACGTCTTCCCCAGCTGCGGCTCCATCGTCGCACGCCAGCTCGGCCATCTCACGCCGCAGCTCCCCGCCTACGTCATGGTGCCACGCAACGTCCCCGGCACCGGCGCGGGCTACCTTGGCGTCGCCTACAAAGCGTTCGAGACCCAGGCCGACCCGGCCAACCTCGGCCCCTTCCGCGTCCCCAACTTCGGCATGCCCAACGGCGTCACCGTGGAGCGCGTCGGCGACCGCCGGCAGCTCCTGCAGTCGTTCGACTCGCTCCGCCGCGACGTCGACGCCAGCGGCCAGATGAGCGCCCTCGACCGCTACAACCTCCAAGCGTGGGAGATGCTCACGTCGCCGGCCGCGCGCGACGCCTTCGACCTCGACCGCGAGCCGCAGAGCGTGCGCGAGCGCTACGGGTTCATGCCGTCGTTCGACCCCGGCGCCGCCAACCGCTGCGGCGCCCCCGCGTGGAGCCAGCGCATCCTGCTGGCCCGGCGGCTCGTCGAAGCGGGCGTGCGCCTCGTCACCGTCGATCTGCGCTGGTGGGACACGCACGTGCTCGGGTTTGATTCCTTGCGGCGCGGCTTCCTGCCCCGCTTCGACCGCGCCTACTCCGCCCTCATCACCGACCTGGAGCAGCGCGGCCTGTTGGATTCGACCCTGGTGATCGCCTGGGGCGAGTTCGGCCGCACGCCGCGCGTGAACAACGACGCCGGCCGCGACCACTACCCGAACGTCTTCAGCGCCGCTCTCGCCGGCGGCCCGGTGCGCGGCGGCCGTGTCGTTGGCGCCTCCGACTCGCGCGGCGCCTTCCCCCTCAGCGCCGCCAAGACACCGCAGGACGTGCTCGCCACGATGTACCGCCACCTCGGCGTCGACACGGCCGTCAACTACCTCGACAACTCCGGCAGGCCGCATGCCGTGCTGTCGGGAGGCAGGGTGATTGACGAACTGTCGTGACAAATGCGGCAGCGAGCCATCTTTGAACGGCTTGGCTCAAGCCCTCTTAGAGAAGTTCGACGGCGGGATTTTGTTTCTTTCGGACGTGGGTGAAAATCATGGCTGCGAAGCGCTGTGAGCAGATCCAGGCGGCCCTGGATGAATTCCAGACTTATCTGTCTCCGGCTGTTCCGAAACTGGAGGTTGGTGTCGCTCTGAATCCAGGCGAGGTACTGGGGTGGGATCAACCTCAAGTGCTAGGATTGCCGGGGGTTTACTTGTTTTTC
>JAYSSW010000742.1:0-3403 GCA_043720335.1 Planctomycetia bacterium | reverse complement strand
GTTCCCGCGCTCCGCTGCGCGTCGCGGCTAAACTCCGCTTTTTCTGGTATGATGACTGCATCTCTTCCCTTCGCAGGAACCTCGCCATGAATCGTCGCCAATCCTTGAAGTCGCTGGCGTGCGGGTTCGGCTCCGTCGCCCTGGCCGGCCTCGCGCATGCGTCGAACCCGCTGGCGCCGCGTGCGACGCACCACGCCGCCAAGGCGAAGCGTGTCATCTTCATCTTCATGCAGGGCGGCCCCAGCCAGATCGACACGTTCGACCACAAGCCGCTGCTGGCCCGCGAGGACGGCGTCGCCCGCTCGTTCGACGACGCCCGCACCACGGCCCGCACGCGCACCATCGTCGAGCACCGCGTGATGCGCAGCCCGTGGACGTTCCGCCGGCATGGCGAATCGGGGCGCTGGGTGTCGTCGCTGTTCCCGCACCTGGCCGAGCGCGTCGACGACCTGTGCTTCCTGCACGGCATGCACACGGAGGGGATCGCCCACGGGCCGGCGACGCTGTTCATGCACACCGGGTCGATCAACCTGGTGAGGCCGTCGGTCGGGGCGTGGGCGATGTACGGTTTGGGGACCGAGAACGAGAACCTGCCGGGCTTCATCACGCTGTGCCCGTCGATGGCGAACGGCGGGCCGCGCAACTGGAGCAACGCGTTCCTGCCGTCGGCGTTGCAGGGGACGCCGATCGGCCGCGCGGGGATTCCCGCCGCCGAGGCGCGCATCCGCAACCTCACCAACAGCCGCATCCCGCTCGCGGAGCAGCGCCGCCAGCTCGACCTGCTGCAAGCGCTCAACGCCGAGCAGCTGCGGCGCTCGCCGGGCGACACGGAGTTGGAAGCCGTGGCGGAATCGTTCGATCTCGCGTTCCGCATGCAGACGCGGGCGCCGGAGATCCTGGACCTGTCGCGCGAGACGCCGGAGACGCTGCGGCTCTACGGGATCGGCGAGCCGGCGACCGACAACTTCGGCCGGCAGTGCCTGATGGCGCGGCGGCTCGCCGAGGCGGGGGTCCGCTATCTTCAAGTGAACTACGGCGACAACACCGACAACCCGGCGTGGGACCAGCACTCGAACCTGCCGATGCACGCCACGCACGCCCGCGCCACCGACAAGCCGGTCGCGGGGCTGCTGATGGACCTGAAGCGGCGCGGCCTGCTCGAAGACACGCTCGTCTGGTGGGGCGGCGAGTTCGGCCGAACCCCGTACGCCGAGCGCAACGGCACGGGCCGCGACCACAACCCCGGCGGGTTCACGCAGTGGCTCGCCGGCGCCGGCGTGAAGCCCGGCTTCGCCTTCGGCGCGACCGACGATTATGGCCACCTCGCCGTCGCCGACAAGGTCCACATGCACGACATGCACGCGACCATCCTGCACCTGCTCGGCCTCGATCACACGCGGCTGACCTTCCGCCACGACGGCCGCAACTTCCGCCTCACCGACGTGCACGGGCGCGTGGTGGACGAAGTGCTGGCGTGACCGCTCTCGCTTGCGGTTCGAGCCGTGGAGTCACAGGCTCGCCGCGACGGATTCCGCTTCAGCCGGCTCCAAGGCGCGTAGGAACCGGTCCACCGCTTCGTGGTACTCGACGTGGTGCTCGAACAGCCCGCAGTGCTTCGCAGGCTTCAAGAACACCAGCTTCGCGCCAGGAATGGCGCCGGCCATGAACTCGCTGGCTTCCGGCAGGCAGGTGCGGTCCTGGTCGCCGGCGAAAATCAGGGTCGGGACGTTGATGCGCGTGAGGATGTCCGTGGCGTTGTATTTGAACATGGCCAGCATGCCGCGCGCGATCACATCGGGCGGCATCATGAGCATGTAACGGGCCATGAAGTCGAGCTGTCCGCGCGTCTCGTTGCCCGAGAACGACTCCTTCTCGGTCGACCGGTGTGCGGAGCCGTTCCAGTAGCTCAACCAGTTCAACACCCTCACCAACGGCGACAGGCCGATCATCAGATAGCAGAGGGGTTCCAGGACAGGCTTCTGCAGCGCGGTGTACAGGGCCGCACCCTGCATGGTGGTGACCGGGTTCTTGTAGGTGCTCTGCGCAAGGATCAGGCCGCGCACACGCACTCGCAGGGACGAGTGGTAGACGCGGCAGTACGTCAGGATAATCATGACGCCGATGCTGTGCCCAGCCAGGATCACAGGCTTGTCTCCCGCGAGCGCCATGACCGCGTGCAGGTTCTGCGCCAGCTTCTCCAAAGCCCAGTCGCGGTCGACGGGCCGCTCGGACCGGCCCAGCCCCGGAAGGTCCCACGCGATGATCCGGTGTTTCGGCGCGAAGCGCGTCTTGAAATAGCACCATTCCTGGTTGTCCAGTCCCCAGCCATGCACGCAGATGATCGGCGGCCCGTCGGCGAGGCCGTACGTCTCGACGTGCAGGTGCGACCCGTCCGCCAGACGCAGGCGATGAACTTCGCCAGGAACCGCATGTGGCTCGTTGGCGCCTTTGCGTCGCCGCAGACGCGGGCTTGCGATCCAACCGCCCCCAACCGACCACGCCAGCATCGCCAGCCCG
This sequence comes from Planctomycetia bacterium, assembly GCA_043720335.1. Taxonomy (GTDB): domain Bacteria; phylum Planctomycetota; class Planctomycetia; order Gemmatales; family Gemmataceae; genus JAYSSW01. Next base: position 886 of record JAYSSW010000742.1, on the reverse strand, counting down.
CCGAGCAGGAACGCGGTTTCCCGGTTGAAACCGAACTCCCAAACCACGGTGCGGACGCGGTCCACCGTTTCCGTCCTCGGACGCGGCTCGCCCGTCGCATCTTTCGCGGGAACTTCCCTTGTGATCGGCACCTCAACCCGTTCGATCACTTCCTGCTCGCGATGGTTGTACCACAGCGCGAGCAACGTCGCTCCACCGGCAATCAGGAGAACGGAGAACAAAAGGCGGAAACACATTCCAAGGATGCTTGCCGGCGTGAACATCGGTTTTGCTCTTTAAGAAGTGAGGCTGCGGCTTCGTGTGAGGAGTCGGCCTGGCGAGTAGTTCACGCAGGGTCGAATTCCGCAGGCGGCTGAAACAGGCGACGGCGCGACTGGCCAGCCCGGCTGATTGGTGAATCGCCAGCGGATGCAGAATGAGCGTTTAGACTGCAAACGGGATGCCGGATGAAAAGGGACGGAACCAAAGCACTCCGACGCCAGCCAAAGATGAGAAACACGAGCGGATTTCAATGGCCTACGCAACGCTCCGCTCGCACAGGCAGCTGCGCACCAAGCAGCCTGAAACCTGGGAACCTCGCTTCCCATCGTGCCCTGGCAAGCGCGAGCAAGCACGGTTTGTCGATCCACTGATCGACCCCTATTCGCAACGCGGCTTCAACTGGTCTAATCTTGACGCCCTTGAACTGCTTGACGCAGTCGGTGATGGCGATCTCGGTCGGCAGGCGCTCGATGCTCGAAGCGCCGAAGAAGCCTACGACGCCCAGGGCAATCGCATCAAAAAACATTGGGAAAACGGCTCATTTTTCCGAAATCATATGATTTCTAAGGCCGTTTTTTGCCCGTTTTTCCGAATCGTATAATATACGCTTTCGATTTGTGAAATA
>JAYSSW010000741.1:0-3404 GCA_043720335.1 Planctomycetia bacterium | reverse complement strand
TTCTTCTCCTCGGCCTTCTTCTCCTCGAAGATCCCCTTCCATTCCTTCTTTTCGGGAGCTTTCTTGTCGGCCCAGGGAGGGAGGTCGAAGTCCTTCTTGGCCTGCGGGAATTGGGGCTCTTTGCGGTCCTCCTTGCGGTCCTGGACGGTGGACGGCGCGAAGAACAGCGCGCCGCCCACCAGCGACGCGAACAGCACGCATGCCGCCACGATGTACAGCGTTTGGGGCGTCTTGCCGCGCGGCGACGTTTTCCGAGGCTCCTCCTGACGCGAAGGCGTGCGAGGCGGGGGCGTGCGCCGCTGAGGCGGATCTTGGGCGGGAAGGCGACCCGAATCCACCAGCACCGGCTTCAGGATCTCCTCCTCGGCCATCGGCTTCGGAACCGGCGCGGCGGCCGTCACCGCAGTCGTCGCGGGCGGCGGCTCGGGCACTGGAGCATTGGCGGCCGGCGCGGATGCTGCCGGGATCGTGAACGTCCGCTGGCACTTCTGGCAGCTCGCCACCTTCCCCGCGTACTCGTCGGGGAACCGGAAGCGCGAAGCGCAGTTCGTGCAGCTTGTTTCGATGGGCATGGGCGTGCTCGCAACGGGACCGGGATTTTTCGGCGACGCGGCAACCAGGCTTTTTCGGGTGTCAGGAATTCTTGCGGAATAGGAAGCCAGGTTGTCAAGCAGCGAAGCGACCAAGCAGGAGGGCCGGGCGACTCTTCCAAGGCGCGCGGACCAGAAGGGTTCTGGTCGCCGCGAGGTCGTCACGCGATCGGGGAATTGGGGCCTTGTTGCTGAGGATCCAGAGATAGGTGCCGATGGGCGTGTTGTGGAACAGTTCGGCGGGCAGGGCGGTGACCGCTTCGACGAGGTCGTTTTCCACCACGTGTCGGCGGATCTCGCTCTCGCCCGAGCCGGCCCCGCCGCCGAACAACGCCGAGCCATGCAGGATGATGCCGGCGCGACTGCCTCCACTCTCGGCGGGCTTCATCTTGGAAACCAGGTGCAGCAGGAATATACCCTGCACGGGCAGGAATGCGATGTCTTTCAGAGCCACGACTGGTAAGGAGCGGCTGGCCCCGCGCGACGATTCAAATTCCAGGCGTTGGATTCGGGTTAGCCACTCCTTACCAGTCGTGGTTCTTGTATCTCATTTCAGCCCGCGCAAGGTATAGCAGCGAGCCGTCGCTGACACGGGGCAGGCCGGGGCCAAATCGACCCCGTGGGGAACGTTCGGCTTCCCTGCGGACCTCCTTCTCGATCTTCTTCCAGTCCATGCCGAAGGGCGGGTTGGAAAGCAGATAGTCGAAGTGCTTGCCCCGGAAGGCGTCGTTCGCCAGGGTGTTGCCCAGGGCGAGGTTGCCGACATCCTGCCCTCGGATGAGCAAATCAGCCTTGCAGAGCGCATACGACTCGGCGTTGAGCACCTGACCGTGCAAGACAAGCCGGGCGTGCGGACAGGTCTTGGCCACGTGATCAGCCGCAGCGGACAGCATGCCACCCGCGCCAGCAGCCGGGTCGTACAGCGAGCGGACGGCCTTGGGCTGCTTGAGAGCCTCGTCGTCATCGGCAACGACCAGCTGGACCATCAGTCGCACGACTTCGCGGGGGGTGAAGTGCTCCCCGGCCATGTCGCTCGACGACTCGGCGAACCTGCGGAGGAGTTCCTCGAACGCCGAGCCCATCTGGGCGCTGCTGACCGTGTCCGGGTGCAGGTCGATGGCGGCGAACCTCTGGACCACCTGGGACAGCAGGCGGGACCGATGAAGCCGATCGACCTGGGTGCGGAAGCCGAACTTCTCGAACAGGTCGCGCACGGCCGGGGAGAACGCCCGCATGTAGTCGAGCAGGCTTTTCTTGAGATTGTTTGGTTCGGCCGCAAGGGCGGAAAGGTTGTTCGGCGACGTGTTGTAGAAGGCCTGCCCCGACTTCTTCAGCAGGAACGGCTCGGGCGGTGTCCCAGCTTTCGTCCGCCTGTCCAGCTCCACCAGCACGGCAAGCTTGGTGGGCTCCAGCACGCAGTCCAGACGCCGCAGCACGGTGAAGGGCAGTATGGCCTTGCCGTACTCGGACGGCTTGAAGTCGCCCCGCAGCAAGTCGGCGACGGACCAGAGGAAGGTGGAGAGGTTCGGCTCGCTCACGGGCATCCATGGTGACAGGGTCGTGGAAAGGACGATCCGAGGCATGGTATCGACCTCGGGCATGGACGCCTACGATGTCCGCCAGAACAGCGACGACAACCTCTTGCTGCTCGCGGTCAAGCTTCCGGGGGGGGGGGCGAATCGCCTTCCAGCCGTCCGTCCTGCTGATGGGGCTGGTCGAGGTGTCGAAGGTCGAGGTGTCAGGCGATTCCATCGATTCCCTTGGCTCTCCGCAGCATGCGTTTCATCAGGGACGCTGGCAGGTTCTCGGGACGAATCCCTCGACCGACGAACCGGGTTGACGGCTCGGCTTGAAGCAATCGAATAGGCATCTACTGGTTCACGGATCTGTTGAGGACGATTGGCGAAAAGATCGTTGCGGGCCGCCACTCTTGGACCGGTTTGAGCCAGCCGAGAGCAGGGCTCGTTTCATGGTTGCAGATGGTGGATGGGATGTGGCTTGGATCCGCTCGGGCCAGGGTTGCAGTCGTGAGTTGCGGCGAAATAGCCAGGAGGAAAAGTCGAGACGGCAACGTGACGAATCACCTTTCAAGGGTCAGTACCTTTGATTGGATCTGAAAAGTCAACTTTCAGCGGAAGGTAGGTGGTCGTGCCAAACGGTCCTGTTGCCTGATTGACCTCACTGCCGTCGTTCGAGATTCGTCATAAAGCCCTTCGCCGTTGTTTTCCCTTCTTCCCCAACAACGGTGCCAGGTCGCCTACAAGGGCCATCCTGGTCGATCTATGGGCATGCCGCAGCGGACTGCACTAACGCCTGGATCGCTGCCTTGATGTGGGGCGGCAGGGTCGGCCAAGCTGCGACGACCGCAACCAGATTGGCGTCGTGGGTACCACCTTCACCTTGCTGAGGATGGTCACTACGCCCGGCACTACGCCCGACAGGGGGAGTTTCACCCAAACCTTTTGCTGGAATTGACTTGCACTGTGGAAGTACGGGACTCATAATTCCTTGGTTCTTGGTTCGAATCCAAGCGGGCCCACTTTCGCCGACTGGTGCCGATTGCTGCCGGTGGCTGCTGAGAAGCGCCGCCCCCTTGCGTTTCAAGGGGTTGCGGCGATTCATCCGAAGGTGCGCCAACAAGGCCCAACGTGTACTTTTGTGCCGTTTGATGCCGTTTAGGCGAGCGGCAGCTGGAAACCTACCCGCTTCATTCGGCGACTCGAAACGCGGCTCGGTTCGGCCCCCCTCTCCTCCCGCTGCAAGCGCGACATCCCATTTCAACGAACTTGTCGCGGGGGGAGAGGGGATGGGGGT
>JAYSSW010000740.1:0-3404 GCA_043720335.1 Planctomycetia bacterium | reverse complement strand
GGCGCCCGGCAGCTCCACGCGGTTCAGCTCCTTGCCGGTGTCCACGTCCCACAGGAAGAGTAACTTGCCCTCGCAGGTGAGGAGCCGGCGCCCGTCCTTCGAGACGCTGGCCCGCTCGCCCTGGAAGCGCGTCGGCAGCTCCGTCTTCTTGTCAAGGTCGTAGCTGCGGCAGCCCCCCTTGTCGCTGTAGAAAACGACCGGACGATCCGGCGCCGCGACCACGCACAGCATGTCGCCGCCGACCTGGAACGGCTCGATGTCGTGGGTCTTCTTGCCCGTCTTCGCATCCCAGGCCCGCACCACCCCGGCCTGTCCGCACGCGACCACATGCTGCCCGTCGTGCGAGAACGCGCCGCCGTTGACCCAGCCCTGCATGAGCGACAAAAGCAGGCGCTCGCGCGTGTTTTCGACGTCCCACAGCCACGCTTCGCTGGAACTCCCGGAGAAGAACGACAGGCCGTCCGGCGCGAAAGCGACGCTCCTGACCTCCATCTTGTGCCCGATGTAGCGGCGGACCTCGCCGGACTCCTCCTGGGCCGGCGTCTTTTCCGGGCCGGGGCCGGGATCGACCGGCGGCGGCTTCAACTCGGCCAGCTGCTTTCGCTCGAACCACGCCTTGAGTTCGACTTTGTCGCCTCGTTTGATGGTGAAGGTCTGCGCGTGCAGCACCAGGTCGCTGCCAGGCTCGGCGACCTCCAGCTCCCATTCGCCTTTGGCTTTCTTACTGACGACTTTCAGTTGATAAGTGCGATTCATCTTGCGGTCTTCGAGATGGATCGTGCCCTTGTTCACCGAGAAGGAAAACTCGGGATTGTCCGTTTCGATGACGTAGTCTCCCTCCGGCGTCGCGATGCGGATGATCCCGTACCCCCCCGCCGCAGCGACGAGCAGCCCGCCCAGCAGCACGAGCGCCATGACGAGCGGGGAGCGGCGGCGCGGAGCGGGCATGTCCTGCGTCATGGTCGCCGAACTCGACGGGGCGAACCGCTCCAGTTCGGTCGCCACGTCGCTCATCGAGCGGAAGCGCTGGTCGGGCTTCTTCGCCATCATCTTCGTCAGCACGGCGACCACCTCGCGCGGCACGTCGTTGCGGAAGTTCGCGACGGGGGGCGGCTCCTCCTGCTGGTGGGCGATCAGCTTCCTCGGCGGCGACATGCCGTGGAAGGGCGCCTTGCCGACGAGCAGGAAGTACAGCGTGCAGCCCAGGCTGTAGATGTCGGCGCGGGCGTCGACGTTGTGCGACTCCGCCGCCTGCTCGGGAGCGATGTAGTCGTAGGATCCCATGATCTGCCCGGCGCTGGTCAGCTCGCCCTCGGCCGCGACATTGTCGTGCAGCAGCGCCAGGCCCAGGTCGAGCACCTTGACCAGCGGCCTGCCGCCGGCGACCGTGGTCCGCAGCAGGTTGGACGGCTTCACGTCGCGGTGGACCATGCCGTGCTCGTGGGCGCACTGCAGCCCCCGCGCGGCTTGTTGGACGAAGTCGCACGCCTGCGCCACGGTCAACGGCCCGTGCGCGCGGACGTGCTTGGACAGGTCCTGGCCGGGCAGCCATTCCATGACGAGGAAGTGCTGCCCGTCCGCCTCGTCGGCGTCGCTGGTGCGCACGACGTGCGGATGGTCCACCCGCCCCGCCGCCTCGATCTCGCGGCGGAACCGGGCCACCGCCTGCGGATCCCTCAGCCGGTTCGGCGGCAGCACCTTCACCGCCACCGTCCGCTTCAGCAGCGTGTGGACCGCCCTGTAGACCGTCCCCATGCCTCCCTGTCCGATCTGCTCCAGCAGCTGGTACTTGCCCAGCGTCTGCATCGGCAGCATCGCCGGCGGCGCGTGGTCGGCCGTGTCGTCGCGCGTGCGCGTCGTCTCGCCGCCGGCCATCGCCTCGACGCAGGCCACCGCGCGACGGCAGCCCGATTCGTCGGCGTACGCGTCCCCTTCCGTGGCCCGCCTCATCGCGCGCAGCAGCGCGTCCCCCACGCCGACGCCGCTCCGCACGACCGTTTGGCAGGATGCGCAGCGCTCCAGGTGCAGCGCGACCTGGTCGAGTTCCTCGACCTTCAGCTTGCCGGCCTGGAAGGCGGCCAACCGCTCGGCGCTCGGGCATGTCGTCGTCAGCATCGCAAAGCTCCCTTCACCGCGTGGGGTTAATCTCCATCCTCGCCCAGTTCGTCGCGCAGGCGGCGCAGCACGCGCGACTTGGCGATGTAGACCGCGTTCGGCGTGATCCCCAGCTCGCGGGCAACCTCGTCGACGGGCTGGTCCTCCATCGCCACCCGCCAGAAGGCCCGCCACGACGCGTCCGTGAAATCGGGGCGGATCAGCGCGAGCGCTCGGCGCACCAAATCGCCGCTCGGGTTCGGCCCCGGCTCGGACTCGTCGAGCGATTCGGGGATCTGCTGCATGCTCCGCTGGGCGTCCGACCCGCCGGCGGCTTTGGGTTGGCGCTGGTCGCGGCGGAAGTGGTCGAGCATCTTGCTGCGGGCGATGGTCCACAGCCAGCCGCGAAACGAGCCGGTCGGCCCCGGCTGGAAGTCCTGCACATGCGCGGCGACGGCGCGAAACACCTCCTGCACCACGTCGGCGGCGTCCTCCGTTTTCAATCCGCGCCGCCGGCACCAGCCGTACACCGTGGGCCCGTACAGCTTGGCCAGCCGGCTCCAGGCGTCGCCGTCCTTCGCCCGCAGCCGCGCCAGCAGCCCGGTCGAGGTGGAACCGCCACCAGAGATAACGCTCGCGTCTTTCACAAAAAAAGTCCAGCACGGGGGATTTCCCCGAGTTGTACCAGAACGGCGCGGCGTACTCCAGGATCGAGTTGCGTTTGCCGGCGACCACGGACCCGGAGCGCAAGCGATGGGATAACTCGATGGCTCGCGGAACGAGAATTTTCCGCCTGCATGGTTCGATGCGATCCCATCGCTTGCGCTCCGGGTTCGTGGGTGGCCGCTACAACTGACCGTCGCGCGCCTGATCCAGCAGCGAGCGCCAGACATTGTCTTCGCGTGGGATCAACAGGCCGATTCGCGACAGTTCCGCCAGCAGCCGGGCGACCGCCTGCTGCTGATCGTCGTCGCAACGGTTCGTGGCGGCTTCATCGCCGTAGCGATTCCAGGCCGCCACGGCTTCGCGGAACTCCGCGAGGTTCCGGCCCGCGAACCAAACGCGCTCGTCCCAGGGATGGCGATAAAGAACCTCGCCACCGGGAGACACGACGAACTCCCCTTCCTGGCAGCCGAACTGCTCCTCGCGCGCAACCACGTCCCCTTCTGCGGACGGTAACGGGATGATCCGCATGCGTTCGTTCTCCAGAGGTCAGAGCCTGTGAATTTATCGCGGTTTCCGCCTGGTGGCGGGCACGCGGGCTCCGACGGCGGCGCCGCCGCGGCTTTTTCCGGTCCTCGATGCTGCTC
>JAYSSW010000739.1:0-3407 GCA_043720335.1 Planctomycetia bacterium | reverse complement strand
GGGCCCCGCGCGGCGATGCGGCGATGTCGTTGCGTGGCGACCGCGTGGCACGCCACGACGCGCATGGGAACCGTCGCGCGGCACCCGCGCTCCGCTTCGCGGCTAAACTTCATTCTCTGCGCACCGGCACCGGTCGCGACGCGGTACAATGCTGACATCCCCGTTGTGGAGGCAGCCTCATGGAAGCCAAGATCATCGACCGAGGGCGCGGCCCGCAGATCGCCGGCTCGCGCATCACCGTGTACGACGTGATGGACTACTACAAGATGGACTGGTCGGCCAATTCGATCGCGTTCTGGCTCCGCCTGCGGACCGAGCAGGTCGCGTGCGCCATCGAGTACATCGAAGCCCACAAGGACGACGTGCTCCGCGAGTACCAGAAGATGCTTGACCGCGACGCGAAAGGCAACCCGCCGGAGATTCTCGCGAAACTGGAGCAGTCGAGGCAGCGCGTCCAGGCATGGCTGGAGGAGCACCGCAAAGCCAAATTGCAGGAGAACGGCCATGAAGGGCATCCTGGCGGACATCAACATTCAGGGGCATCTCAACGCGCTTCTCTGGATCCTTCAGAGCGAGGCGTGGAAGGATCTGTGGACTCAGATGAACGTCAAGATTCTGACCTTTGAGGACATTGGATGCGGCCCGGAAACTGCGGACCTCGTCCTTTGGCAGAAATGCCAGGAACGCCAGTTGATCTTCATCACGGCGAATCGCAATCATGATGGCGAGGATTCATTGGAGTCGGCGATACGCCGATTCAACCGTGACGATTCGCTGCCCGTGATAACCATCGCAAACGCGGATCGGGTCTTGAATGAGCGCAGCTACGCGGAAAAAGTCGCTGTTCGTTTGATCGACTACCTCATCGAAGTCGACCAATATCGCGGCGCAGGCAGAGTCTATGCGCCTTGAGCCTTGCCCTTCCGCTGCGCGTCGAGGCGGCGTTTGATCTCGGCTTCGTAGCCTCGGTCGACCGGCTCGTAGTAGCGGCGAGCTTCCGGCAGATATTCCTGGTCGATCCAGCCCCCCTCGTAGTCGTGGCTGTACTTGTAGTCGGCGCCGTGGCCGAGCTGCTTGGCGCCTTTGTAGTGAGCGTCGCGCAGGTGCTCCGGCACCGGCAGCGTGCGGCCCTGCTTCACGTCGTCGCGCGCCTTGCCGATCGCCAGCGTGCTGGCGTTCGATTTCGGCGCGGTGGCGAGGTACGTCACCGCCTGGGCGAGAATCAGCTGGCATTCCGGCAGGCCGACGAACTCGACCGCCTGCACCGCCGCCGACGCCACGACGAGCGCCTGCGGGTCGGCGTTGCCCACGTCCTCAGCCGCGCAGATGACGACGCGCCGGGCGATGAAGCGCGGATCCTCGCCCGATTCGAGCATGCGGGCGAGCCAATAGATCGCGGCGTCGGGATCGCTGCCACGCATGCTCTTGATGAACGCGCTGGCCACGTCGTAGTGCGAGTCGCCGGTCGCGTCGAAGTCCATCACCTTGCGCTGGATCGAGTCCTGGGCAACCGCGAGCGTGAAATGGATCGGCGCCGTGTCGATCGAAAGCACGCCGATCTCCAGCGCGGTAAGGGCACGCCGGGCGTCGCCGTCGCAGATCGTCGCAAGGAAGTCGAGGGCGTCGTCGTCGGCCTGCACCTTCTTCAGTCCCAGGCCACGTTCCTTGTCCGCGAGGGCCCGTAGCAGCAGCGTCTTGACGTGCTCCTTCGCCAGCGGCTCGAACGTGAAGATCTGGCTGCGGCTCAAGAGCGGCGTGTTGATCGCGAAGAACGGGTTCTGCGTCGTCGCCCCGATGAGGATGATCCGCCCCTCCTCCACGTCGGGGAGCAGCACGTCCTGCTGCGAGCGGTTGAAGCGGTGCAGCTCGTCGATGAAGAGGATGGTGCGTCGGCCGCCGTTGGCGAGTTCGGCGCGGGCTTCTTCAAGCAGTTCGCGCACCTCCTTGATGCCGACGGCGACGGCGTTGACCTGCTTGAAGACACACTGGGTGTGCTGGGCGACGACATGGGCGAGCGCGGTTTTGCCGCACCCCGGCGGACCGTAGAAGATGACCGAGGCGAGGCGGTCGGCGTCGAGCAGGCGGCGCAGCAGCTTGCCCGGCGCCAGGAAGTGCTCCTGCCCGGCGAACTCGTCGAGCGAGCGCGGCCGCATCCGCGCGGCGAGAGGCTGGGCACGCTTCAAATTCTGCTCGTGCATGTCGCGGAACAGGTCGATGGCGGGACTCCGTGGGTGGATTCATATAGCCCCCGGCTTGCCGGGGGTGCGATGTAAAGTCGAGCAGGATTTGTTGAACGGGCGTGCGTCACTCGGCATGGTCGCCGATCATGTCGTTTTCAACCGACGTGCGTCACGCCTCACCCCCGGCAAGCCGGGGGCACTATGGCGCATGCGAAAACCCCTGGCGGGTTTCGCCAGGGGTCATTGTCGCTCATCAGCAGCGGGCGATGCAAGGTCGGTTGCTACGGGATCATGATGTCGGTCGCCACCATGAGGACGCCCATCGGGGCGTTGTCGAGGTACGAGCCGCCGAGGGCGATGACGCGGCCCTCGTAGGTCTGCAGCGACTTGCCGGCCTGCGTCGTCAGGTGTAGCAGCGTGCGGCCCTGGGTGTTCACCAGGGTCCAGACCGGCTGCCCCTCGTGCTGGAGGCTGGTGGCGCGCAGGGTTCCCACGTCGCTCCACTGGCGGCCGGGGACGATGCTGCCGGCCATGCGCACCCGGCTGTGGCTGGCGAGGCGGATCTCACCGGTAAAAAGAGACGTGCCGGCGCCACCTCCCGACTGCGCCATCTTCTGCATCAGCTCGCCGACGCGGAGGTCGAGACGCTGGCCTTTCATCTCCACCTGCGGCGCCGCTTCCTCGCTGCCGCTGGCGTTGTAGCGGCGCGTCCCCTTCGACTGCACGCGGACCTCGGCGCCCCCTTCGAGGACGACGCGGTCGTCGGCCAGGGTGATCGAGAAGCGGTCGCACTGGCCTTCAAAACCTTCGCTCTGGAAGGTCACCTTGCCGGACGCCTCGAACGTCCCCTTGCCGGTGACCAGCTCGGCGTTCTGGCACTTGATCTGGAAAGCGTACTTGTTGTGGATCGTGGCCGTCACGGTGGTCCCGTCCTCGGTCATCGCGACCAGCAGCGTCCACGGGCTTCCCTTCGACTTCACCACTTGGTTGACCACCGGAGGCACCATCGGCGAGCCAACCTTCGGCTCGTTCACGATCGGAGGCAACGGAATCGGGTTCTGCACGGGCGGCGGCGGAGGCGTCAACATCGGCGGCGCAGGCGGCGTGCTGAGCGGCGGCGGCAGCGGATCGTCGTTCTTCGGCGCGGGCGGCGGAACCGGCTGCGGCGCGACCTGCGGAACCTTCGGCTCCGTCTTCGGCTTGGGCGACTCGAAGTCGATCTTCGGC
>JAYSSW010000738.1:0-15423 GCA_043720335.1 Planctomycetia bacterium | reverse complement strand
GTACTGCCACAGCCACCTGCACCTCGACGCCCTCATCGGCGCCCGCTACCTCCAGTTGCAGGAGGACCTGACCATCACCGACAGCTTCCGCCCTCTGCAGGCCAACGCCCTCACCTTCCAGGGCAACCCGGTCAACGCCCCGAACTCCCTCGCCGACTTCGACAAGTTCGGCATCCGCAACTCGTTCTACGGCATGCAGGTCGGCAGCCGCGCCCGCTACGAACAGGAATGGTTCACCCTCGACGTCTACGGCAAGGTCGCCTTCGGCGTCAACAGCGTCAACGCCGACATCGACGGCGGCACCACCCTCGTCACCCCCGGCGGCAACCAGACCGCCCCCGGCGGCATCCTCGCCCTGCAGTCCAACATCGGCAACCACCACCGCAACGTCTTCAGCATCGTCCCCGAAGTCGGCATCAACCTCGGCGTCGACGTCATGCGAAACGTCCGCATGAAGGTCGGCTACTCGTCCCTCCTCTGGACCCACGTCACCCGCCCCGGCGACGCCATCAACCGCAACGTCAACGTCGCCCAGATCCCCACCGACCAGAACTTCGGCAACGGCGTCGGCCCCGCCAGCCCGACCTTCGCCTTCCGCGACTCGCTCTTCTGGATGCACTCCTTCAACCTCGGTCTCGAACTGCACTACTAACGCGGTTCCATGACGAAGACACGCCGAACGCCAGGAGCAACCCTGGCGTTCGACGTTTCCATGCGCGAAGCGGGGGGTTGAACCGCGTCGGAAGAAAGAGAAATGAGGAAAGCCCAGGGACAGCCGTCCCTGGGTCTGCACTTCCCAGGGACGGCTGTCCCTGGGCTTTCGGCCACTCTAGCGCTCCCTGACGCGCCGCCCCGACTTCCCGTCAATTTCGCTTGCGCCTCTTTCCTCCGCATCGACGGCATCCTAGAATATCGGTTCTCGAAATCGACTCAATCATCCAGGCGGGCTGCAGCGGCATCCCGGTGGCAGGAGGGCCTTGCGTGGCTATTGTTCAAGTTCAGGACCTTGTCGAAGCCGGCGTCCATTTCGGGCACCGCGCCAGTCGTTGGAATCCCAAGATGAGGCCGTACATCTACGGCAAGCGCAACCTCATCCACATCATCGACCTGCGCGAAACCGTGCGCGGCCTGCTCCGCGCCCACAAGTTCCTGGCCAAAGTCGCCAGCCGCGGCAGCCTCATCGTCTTCGTCGGCACCAAGCGCCAGGCGAAGGAAGCCATCGAGCGCGAAGCCGTCCGTTGCCAGATGCCCTACGTCAGCGAACGTTGGCTCGGCGGCACCCTCACGAACTACCGCACCATCCGCGAACGCCTCAAGCGCCTCACCGAACTCGAAGCCATGTGGCTGCCCGGCGGCGAGAAGGCCGACAAGTCCGACCTCGTCAACTACATGAAGACGATGATCAACGAAGCGGGCCGCCTCGACCTGGCCAAGGCCCCCGACACCGCCGCCATCCGCACCTACAGCAAGAAGATGGTCTCGACGCTCATCCGCGAGTGGACGAAGATCAACCGCAACCTGCAGGGCATCCGTGAGATGAACCGCCTGCCGGACGCGATGATCATCGTCGATCCGAAGCGCGAGGACATCGCCGTCAAGGAGGCCCAGCGCATGGGCGTCACCACCGTCTCGCTGATCGACACCGACAGCGACCCGGACGTGATCGACCTGCCGATCCCGGGCAACGACGACAGCATCCGCTCGATCGAGCTGATCCTGGCGAAGCTGGCCGACGCGGTCAACGAAGGCCGGGCCGCCCTGCCCCCCGAGCCGCCGCGCGGCCCCGCCGGCCAGGGCCGCGGCGCGAACCCCCGGCAGCAGCAGCCCGTCAATGCTTAGAGGCCTGAAGGCAGCGCTCGCCCGGTCCCGACGAACATTTCCTGAACAGCCCACGGGCCGCCCCCGTGGGCTTGCTGTTCTTTCCGCACAAGGTACGTAACCATGAGCTTCACCGCCAACGACGTCAAAACCCTGCGTGACCGCACCAGCGCCCCCCTGATGGAGTGCAAGGCCGCCCTGACCGAGTCGGGCGGCGACATCGACAAGGCCATCGAAGGCCTCCGCAAGAAGGCCGGCAGCAAGATCGGCAACTTCGCCGCCCGCGAGACCGCCGAAGGACGCGTCGCCGCCTTCATCGACCACGCCGCCAAGGTCGGCGCCATCGTCGAGGTCCGCTGCGAGACCGCCCCCGTCGCCAAGACCGACCAGTTCATCCAGCTGGCCGGCGACATCGCCAAGCAGGTCGCCGTCCAGAATCCCGCCTCGGTCGACGCCCTGCTCTCCGAGCCGTTCGTCGGCGACGCGTCCAAGAAGATCAGCGATCGCATCATGGACGTGTTCCAGATCATCCGCGAGAACATGCGGCCGCACCGCTTCGTCCGCTTCGAGGGGCTGGTCGGCGAGTACGTCCACCACGACGGCTCGATCGGCGTGCTGCTGCTCGTCGACGGCGAGAAGGCCGACCCGCAGCTGCTCCGCGACGTGTGCATGCACATCGCCGCGCGCGGCCCCCTGGCCGCCCGCAAGGAGGACGTGCCGGCCGACCTGCTCGCGAAGGAGATGGAGATCGCCAAGGCGCAGATCGCCAACGACCCGAAGAACAGCAGCAAGCCGGCCAACATCCTCGAGAAGATCATCGAGGGCAAGCTGAAGACCTGGCTGGCCGACAACGTCCTCGTCGAGCAGCCGTTCGTCAAGGACGACAGCAAGACCGTCGGCCAACTGCTCAAGGAGCATGGCCTGACCATGAACCAGTTCGTCCGCTACAAGATCGGCGAGATCAAGTAGCCCACAAGCGATGGAAACAAAAAAGGGCGCGTCGACGACGCGCCCTCTTTCGTTGCGTGAATGACCAGCATATCCTGGAGCGAGGATTCCGCTCACGCCGCCTTGCGTTCCGCCTTCGTGAACCGCTCGTACATCTTCAGCAGCTTCGCCCCTTCGGTGCGCCAGTTCAGCGTCTTGCGGGCCTCGACGCAACTGCGCCGCATCGCCGTCAGCTTGCCATCACGCAGCAGGTCGCTGATCGTCCGGCCCACCCTCTCCGGCGAGGTGAAGTCGGTGCATTGCACGACGCCATAGCGCTTGCCCATGTCCTGGAAGAACGACAGCTCGTGCGCCAGGATCGGCACGCCGGCCATCACGTACTCGAAGAACTTGTTCGGCGAGCAGTAGCGGTGGTTGTCGTCGATTGGCAGGTACGGGATCACGCCCAGGTCGGCCCCGCGCGTCAGGTGCAGGATCTGGTCCGACGGCACGGCGCCAAGGAAGCGCACGCGGTGCTCGACGCCGAGATCCTTCGCGATCCGCCGCAGCGCCGCCTCATGGGCGCCGTAGCCGATGATCGCCAGCGTCGCCGGCTCGGCCATGAACGGCACCGCCTTCACGATGGTCTCGATGTTGCGCTCGGCCGAGATCCAGCCCTGGAACAGCACGATCGGCCCCGTCCCTCCGACCCGCTCGCGCAGGCCCGGCTCGGTCGGAACCTCGCCCGTCGGCTCGTCGGCGGCGTTGTAGAGCACCTGCGGCGCGGGCACGCCGTAGCGCTCGCTCATCAGCCGCGCGATGTGCTCGTTCACCGTGATCGCCAGATCGACGTGCCGAATCAGCTTCTTTTCCAGGCGGTAGTACTTCCGCTGCATCTTCACCGGCAGCACGTCCTGCGCGTAGTACAGCTCATGAGCGTCGTAGACGAGCGGCACGCCCCACGCCTTCGCGATCGCCAGGCCCGGCTTCAGCATTGGCAGGTCGTGGACGTGGACGATGTCCGACGGGTACGCGAACGCCTGCTCCATGATGAACCGCTCGAACGGCGACACCCGGAAGAACCGCCGGGCGAAGAACATGAACGCGCGGTTGACCAGCATCCGCACGCGGTCGTTCGCGGGCAGGTAGCTGCGGATCTTCTTCAGGCGCTCGTCGTCCCAGTCGTAGGTGAAGCGGTGGACATGCACGCCGCGATGCAGGTAGTCGGCGGTCTGGGCGCACTCGAAGCCGCCGAGCAGGTGGACTTCGTGCCCCGCTTCGACGAGCGTGGCCGCCTCTTGAAGAATGCGACGGTCGATCATTTGGCAGTCGTTCGTGAGCATCACCACGCGCATGCCGGCTTCCTTTCGCGACAGTTAGGGGAGGGTGCAGGAATAGCCGAAAGGAATTCGGAGATAAAGAGCAACCCGACGATCTCCAACCCGCGCGGAGTTTAGCCGCGACGCGAAGCGGAGCGCGGGCACCGCGCGGCGATTCGGTTCACAGACGTGGGTCACGGTTCGCGCTCCGCTGCGCGTCGCGGCTAAACTCCGCGCAGACCGCGCCATTCGCCTCGTCCATCAACGCCTCTCGCCAGTTGGGATTGATCGCGTCCGCGAACGCGGATACAAGCCAGTCGGGTCCATGCGGTCAATCAGGGAACGTGCGTCCCTGCACGAAGGAGCGTGCTCATGTGTGGCATTGCCGGCGTCCATCATTTGTCGAGGCAGCCGATCCCCCAGGTGGACTCGGTCCTGTCCGTGATGAATGAGCTGCAGAAGCACCGCGGCCCCGACGGCGAAGGGACCTGGACCCACCCCCAGCGGCACACCGGGCTGGCGCACCTCCGCCTCAGCATCATCGACCTCGGGACCGGCCACCAGCCGATGACCGACCGCCACGGGAACTGGATCGCCTTCAACGGCGAAATCTACAACTACGTCGAGCTTCGCGAGGAGCTGGGCGCCGACCGCTTCGCCACCCAGTCCGACACCGAAGTCATCCTGCACGCCTACCGCCAGTGGGGCCCGAGCTGCGTCGACCGCCTGCGCGGCATGTTCGCCTTCGCCCTCTGGGACGAGCAGAGCCAGACCCTCTTCTGCGCCCGCGACCGCTTCGGCATCAAGCCGTTCTACTTCACGCGCGTCGACGACTGCTTCTACTTCGCGTCCGAAGCGAAGACGCTGCTGCCGTTCGTCGACAAGATCGAAACCAACCTCGACGGCCTGAAGGAATACCTCACCTTCCAGTTCACGCTCGAAGGCAAGACCCTCTTCAAGAACATCCACGAGCTGCTGCCCGGCCACACGATGACGTGCGCCAAGGGCCGCATCGACACGCGCCGCTACTGGCAGGTCTACTACCATCTCGACCTCGACCACACCGAGCGCTACTTCAGCGAGAAGCTGGAACAGCTCCTGTCCGAGTCGATCAACCTGCACAAGCGCAGCGACGTGCCGATCGGCGCCTACCTGTCCGGCGGCCTCGACTCCAGCATCATCGCCTCGATGGCGACCCGGGACGGCGGCGGCGGCTTCGCCGGCTTCAACGGCAAGTTCGCCCTCGGCGACAAGTACGACGAGAGCCGCTACGCCCGAGTAGTAGGTGCGCAGCAGGGCTTCCCGGTCCACGAGATCGACATCACCGCGCAGCACTTCCTCGACAACATCCGCAAGGTGATCTACCACCTCGACTACCCGGTCGCCGGGCCGGGGTCGTTCCCGCAGTACATGACCTCGCAGCTCGCCAGCAAGCACCGCAAGGTCGTGCTCGGCGGCCAGGGGGGGGACGAGATCTTCGGCGGCTACGCCCGCTACCTCGTCGCCTACTTCGAGCAGTGCATCAAAGCCGCCATCAACGGCACCAGCCAAAATGGCAACTTCGTCGTCACCTATGAGTCGATCATCCCCAATCTCGCCTCGCTGCGCGGCTACGAGCCGATGCTGCAGGAGTTCTGGCGCGAGGGGCTGTTCGAGGACCTCGACCGCCGCTACTTCCGCCTCATCAACCGCGCCCCGTCGCTCGGCGACGAGGTCCGCTGGGACGCGCTGGCCGACTACGACGTGTTCGAGACGTACCATTCGCTGTTCAAGGCCGACAACGTCGGCCAAGCGTCGTACCTCGACCGGATGACGCACTTCGACTTCAAGACGCTGCTGCCGGCCTTGTTGCAAGTCGAGGACCGCGTCAGCATGGCGCACGGCGTCGAGTCGCGCGTGCCGTTCCTCGACCATCCGCTCGTCGAGTTCGCCGCGACGATGCCGGCCAACGTGAAGTTCAAGAACGGCAGCATGAAGCACGTGCTGCGCAACTCGACGAAGCAGCATCTGCCCCAGGCGATCCTCGACCGCAAGGACAAGATGGGCTTCCCGGTGCCGCTCAGCGAATGGCTGCGCGGCGAGGCGAAGGACTTCGTGCAGGACCTGCTGGGCTGCCAGGCGGCGAAGTCGCGCGACGTGATCGACAACCGCCGCGTGCTGGCCGGCCTGCAGACTGAGCCGCAGTTCGGCCGCAAGCTGTGGGGCTTCCTGTCGCTGGAGATCTGGCAGCAGGAGTTCCACGACAAGGCCGCCTACTTCAAGGGCCTGATGAAGCAGCCGCCGAAGGCGTGCAGCCGCGCAGCGTGAACCTCAAGCCCCAGGATGAGCGAAGCGATTCCTGGGGGTTCGACCCCCACCAATCGCGTTGCTCATGGTGGGGCTTGGATTGACAACGAAGTGTCACTTTGAGAACGAATTGTGTGCGGAATCGCGGGAATCATCAGCTCGAAGCATGACGACGCGGCGGCGAACGGCGCGGCGTTCCTGCGTGCGCTGAAGCACCGCGGGCCGGACGACGAAGGCTGGCTGACGTCGTCGCGCCGCGAAGTGCGGCGCGGGCGAGGACGTGTCACGGGCGAGCCGGGCGACGTGCTGCTGGTGCAGCGGCGGCTGTCGATCCTCGACCTGTCCGAAGCGGGCTGGCAGCCGATGAGCCTGCCGGGCGACCGCTTCCACATCACCTACAACGGCGAAATCTACAACTACGTCGAGCTGCGCGAGGAGCTGAAACGGCTCGGCTGCGTGTTCCGCTCCGGCAGCGACACTGAAGTGCTGCTGCACGCCCTCGCCGTCTGGGGCCGCGTTGCGCTGCCCCGCCTTGTCGGCATGTTCGCCTTCGCCTTCCTCGACCGCGAGCGCCGAACGCTGCTCCTGGCCCGCGACCCGTTCGGCATCAAGCCGCTCTACACCACGCAATCCAACAACGGTTTCGCGTTCGCTTCCGAGATCAAGGCGCTGCTCGAACTCCCCGGCGTCAGCACGGAGGCTAACCCTTCGAGGCTGCACGAATATCTCGTCGCGGGCCGCACTGACCACGGCTGCGACACGATGTTCGCGGCGATCCAGCAGCTCCCCGCCGCCCATTCGCTCGAAATCGCGCTCGACGTTGTGGCGCATCCGGCGCCGATTCCGTACTGGCGCGTCGATCTGAGCGAACGGCTCGACATCTCCTACGAGGAAGCGACCCGCCGGGTCCGCGAGCAATTCCTCGACAACGTCCGGCTGCACCTGCGCAGCGACGTGCCGGTCGGGGCGGCGCTGTCAGGCGGCATCGACTCGTCGGCCATCGTCGCCGCGATGCGGCACGTCGAACCGAAGCTGGAGATTCACAGCTTCAGCTACATCGCCGACGACGCGGCGTTGAGCGAGGAACGCTGGGTCGATCTCGTCGCCGCGCAGTCGGGCGCCATCGTTCACAAGGTCCACGCGACGGCTGAGGAGCTGGTCGACGACATCGACCACCTCGTCACGACTCAGGACGAGCCGTTCGGCAGCACCAGCATCTACGTGCAGCACCGCGTCTTCCGGCTGGCGAAGGAGCACGGCATCAAGGTCATGCTCGACGGCCAGGGCGCCGACGAGATGCTCGCGGGCTATCGCCCCTACCTTGCGGGGAGATTGGCGTCGCTGCTGCGGCAGGGGAAGCTGATGCAGGCGACGCAGTTCGTCCGCCGCTGCGGCAGGCTGCCGGGCACGAGCCGGCCGCGACTTCTCATGCAGGCCTTCGGCATGTTGGCCCCGTCGAAGATGAAAGCGATCGCCAAGCAGATGTTGCAGCGCGACCTGCTGCCCGCGTGGCTGAACGCGACGTGGTTCGACACGCACGGCGTGCAGCCTTTCGACCTGGCGAAGCTCGGCGGCCGCGACCTGCTGAAATCGCAATTGCATCAAACCCTGTTCGCGACGAGCCTGCCGATGCTGCTGCGCTACGAGGACCGCAACTCGATGGCGCACTCCATCGAAAGCCGGGTGCCGTTCCTGACGGCCGACCTGGTGTCGCTGCTGCTGCGGTTGCCGGAGGAGCATCTGCTGGGACCGGACGGCACGAGCAAGCGTGTCTTCCGCGACGCGATGCGAGGCATCGTGCCCGACGCCATCCTCGACCGCAAGGACAAGATCGGCTTCGCCACGCCGGAGCAGCGCTGGTTCGCCACGCTGCGCCCGTGGATCGACCGCGTGCTGACCAGCGACGCCGCCCATGCGATCCCCGTGTTGAATTTGGCCGCGATGCAGCAGGAATGGCGCCGCATCGCGTCGGGGCAGGCGAAGTTCGACAACCGCGTCTGGCGCTGGGTCAACCTGATCCGCTGGGCCGAGCGGTTTCATGTGAAGTTCGGCAACAACGTCGCGCGGCGAGCGGCGTGACCCAACCCCAACAAGGACGGCCTGGCGAAACCATGCGTGTCGTGCATCTCTCCACCCAGCATCGCCCGCTCGATGTGCGCATCTATCAAAAAGAGTGCCGCACGCTGGCGGCGCGCGGGTTCGACACGCACCTGGTGGTGGCCGACCCGCCCGTGGAAGAGTTGCAGGGCGTCCGCTTCCACCGCTTCGACAAGCCGAGCACGTGGTTCCGGCCGGGCCGCGTCTGGCAGCGGCTGGCCCGCATGTACGAGGCCGCCGCCGACCTGCACGGCGACGTGTACCACTTCCACGACCCGGAACTCATCACCGTCGGCTGGATGCTGAAGCAGCGCGGCGCCCAAGTCGTGTACGACGTTCACGAGGACGCCCCGCAGGAAGCGCTGACGCTGAACAAGGGGCGCGCGTTCGAGGCCCGCATGAAGTCGGGGGCGTGGAGTTTGCTGGAGCAGGTCGCCAAACGCAGTTTCGATGCCTTCGTGTGCGCCACGCCGTACATCGCCGGGAAGTTCCCGCGCCCGCGCACGGTGACGGTGCAGAACTTCCCGATGCTGGCCGAGTTCGCCGAGTCGATGGCGTCCGACGCCGTGCCGCACCGCGACCGCCCGGCGTGCTTCCTGTACGCCGGCGGCATCACCGCGATCCGTGGCGTGCGCGAGATGGTCCGCGCGTTCGGCATGCTGCCAACTGGTGACGCATCACGCTTCGCGCTGCTCGGCGAGTTCGGGCCGAAGGAGCTGCGCGACGAGGTTGAACACTTGCCGGGCTGGGAGCGCGTCGACTACGCGGGGCTGGTGTCGCGTGAGGAGAT
This sequence comes from Planctomycetia bacterium, assembly GCA_043720335.1. Classification (GTDB taxonomy): domain Bacteria; phylum Planctomycetota; class Planctomycetia; order Gemmatales; family Gemmataceae; genus JAYSSW01. The sequence goes on along the minus strand of JAYSSW010000738.1, from coordinate 6,186 downwards.
GCAGCGGCACATGCGCCGAGCGCGGGCCGGGCTGGTGCTGTTCCACCCGGAGAAGGACCACCTCGACGCGTTCCCGAACAAGATGTTCGAGTACATGGCCGCCGGCCTGCCGGTGATCGCGTCGGACTTCCCGCTCTGGCGCCGCATCGTCGGCGAGCTGGGCTGCGGCGTCGTCGTCGACCCGCTCGACCCGCGCGCTATCGCCTCAGCGATGCAGCGCCTGCTTGCGAACCCGACCGAAGCCGAGGCGATGGGCCGCAGAGGCCGCGACGCCGTGGCGACGCGCTTCAACTGGGAAACCGAGTCGCGCAAGTTGCTGAATCTGTACGAGGGGTTGCGACTCGCGGCGTGATCTCGACCCCCAGGAATCGCTTCGCTCATCCTGGGGCTTGGCGCGACAATCTTTGAATCGGAATGTTGGAATCGATGGAGAGTTCGATCATGAAAATCCTGACCGTCATCGGCGCCAGGCCGCAGTTCATCAAGGCGGCGGTCGTGTCGCGGCTGCTCAAGGCGGCGCCGGGCGTCGAGGAGGTGCTGGTCCACACCGGGCAGCACTACGACGAGAGCATGTCGGACGTGTTTTTCCTGGAACTGGAGATCCCCAAGCCCGCGTTCCATCTCGGCGTCGGCGGCGGCGGGCACGGCGCGATGACGGGCCGCATGCTCGAAGCCCTCGAAAAAGTGATGCTCGAAGTGAAGCCCGACAAGGTGATGGTCTACGGCGACACCAACTCCACGCTCGCCGGCGCGCTCGCCGCTGCCAAGCTGCACCTCCCGATCGCGCACGTCGAAGCGGGGCTGCGCTCGTTCAACCGCCGCATGCCGGAGGAGATCAACCGCGTGATGGCCGACCACGTCTCGACGTGGCTGTTCGCGCCGACCGACACCGCTGTTGAAAACCTTCGCCATGAGGGGCTGGCCGACGAGTCGATCTTCCTCGTCGGCGACGTGATGTACGACGCGGCGATCTACTACGGCGCTCGCACCCGCGCCGACACGCTGACGAAGCACGGCCTGGTCTCGAAGGAATACGTGCTGGCGACGATCCACCGGGCCGAGAACACCGACAGCGGCCCGCGCCTGCTGGGCGTGTTCGACGCGCTGAACGCGCTGGCCGCCGAGGTGCCGGTGGTGCTGCCGCTGCACCCGCGCACGAAGGCGGCGCTCGCCAAGGCAAACCTGCTCACGTCGTGCAGCAGCAACCTGCGGCTGCTCGACCCGCTCGGCTACCTCGACATGGTGATGCTGGAGAAGCACGCCCGCATGATCGCCACCGACTCCGGCGGCGTGCAGAAGGAGGCGTTCTTCCACCGCGTGCCGTGTGTGACGCTCCGTGATGAAACGGAATGGGTGGAGCTGGTGACGCTCGGCTGGAACCGCCTGGTGCCGCCGACCGACGCCCGCGCGATCCACAAGGGCCTGTCGAAGTCGCTCCACGCGGCCGCCCCGCCCGACGCCCCCGCCAGCCTCTACGGCGGCGGCCAAGCCGGCGCCGCGATCACCCAGCATCTGCGCGGCGCGGCGTGAGGCTTGACGAAGGGTTCGTGGCCGATTATGCTTGAATGGTATTAGGAATGGGGCTCGGCTTCGATCTTTTGGATCAAGCTGATCCTTCTCGATTGCAATGAGAATAACACGCTTTTGCATCGCCGTGCATACTATGTTGCCGCGAGCCGGTTTTACCTGATTCTGGTCGATTGCTGAAGGACACTTAGCCATGATTTTAAAATTGCAGGCTGCATTCAGTCTCGGCTTCCTCGCCGCCGAACATGTTCATGGCGTTAATCACGATGGGAATCAGGATTTTGCGAACGCGGTATTCAAAATTCTTGAGAAAGTGGCCAACGGGGAACTCACGTTGCTCAACACGCCTGAAGAAACCATCGCTGGTCTTCCTCCACCTCCGCCAGACCTTGCGGCGACATCGCCAGACGCGATCAAAAAGGCCCTAGAGCAATTAGTGCTTCAGGTCGGAGAGAGGACGAGGCAAGCTATGCGTGATCAACGTGAGGTTGCTTCCGAACTTCTCAAAGCAATGACATAAATTGGACAATAACAACAGTGGCAATTGCATCTAAGGTCTCTGAAATTGACCGTCGCGTCTCCGCTGCGAGCAACGGAAAATTATCTCCAGGCCAGGTCGTGATCCTCCGTGTGCTTCGCGAGGCTGGTACGGGAATCGGACGTAAGGTGCTTGTGCTGAAATGTGGCCTCGCCCCGCCCAAATCGGCCAAAAGTGGACTTTACAGTAGCGATTGGCTAAGGATACTTAACGAGCTGGAAAGTCATGGACTTATTTCCATCCTGCGATCTCGTGCTAGCAGATCTAGCAGTTATTTGCATGAAATAACGCGTGATGGACGGCGGCTACTGGATGAAGCGGAAGTTGCTGTTGCGCCTATTTCACTTAACATCGAAGAATGCGACCTTTCGGATGACGAAATTGACCATGCTCTCCAAACGAATCGGCTGCAATTTGGAATTGTAGCCACCGATTTCCAGCAGGCGATTGTACGTCAGCGTAGAGGCCAATCGCGTATCCATGAACTAACGCTTCGCAATTATCAAGGCATGTGTGCCGTCTGCGACGTGCGAGATCCGGCACTGCTCATTGCAAGCCATGTTGTCGGTTGGGCCGACGCTCCCGAACATAGAGGCAATCTGTCGAACGTGGTTTGTCTGTGCCGGATTCACGATCCATTGTTTGAGTATGGTTATTGGTCATTAGGCAACGATCTTGAACTGTTGACGCAGAAAAACCAGCCCAGCGTGATGATCTGCCAGATTCTTGACGGGTTGAGTTGTTTTCGAACTCCAACAGACTTTGCTCCAGCACCTCAGTTCACAAAGCGACATCGAGAACGATTTGGCTTGTAATGCCTTTGGAATTACAGAAATTTGTACAGCGACAAATAAGCATCGCTTAATTATTCATAAGATGAAATCTAGGCCGCCGCAGCATTTCTTTTCACTATGCAATCGTCCTCTTTTTCCGAGTGTAGTCCGATGGAGCTTCCCGACTTGCACGAGTTTCCGGAGGGTGGTCCGCCGTCGCCGTACGGTAGGCCACTGCTCGTCGTGAAAGTCGGCGACGGACTGCTGCCGAAGGGCTTGACCTTGCGGGCAGTCGGGTGGCTGGAGCAGCCAGGATTCATGACCGGCGCCGTGCCGAAATCGTGCATCGGGTTTCTCGTGGAATTCCTAAAAAGCGGTGTCTTCCTCGATGGCTGCCGTGGGATCCATAGCTGCATGTTGTGCGGGAAGGTGCAGCCCGAGATCAAGTGGAAGCGACGAAAATTCGCGTTGCAGGGGCACGGGCACTACTTGGTGCAGCTCGGCAAAATCGTCTACATGGCACCGTCGCTGCTTCTGCACTACATCATCGATCATCAATACTGCCCGCCGCAAGAATTCGTGGACGCCACTTTGAACGGCAAGTTCCTCACTTAAGACGATCTGGTCATCCACTGGCGAGCGCCGGGCGAGGGCGGCTTCGAATAGAATGGTTCGCAGTGAACGCATTTCTCACGAAGACTTTCATCAAAATTCTCTCTACCTCGTCTCACGCCGTGAAGTTCTGCGTGTTGAAGTAGAACTCCCGCCCAGCGTCGGTGGCGGGCCAGAAGATCGGCGCCAGCCGCTCCGCCTCGCGCATCGCTTCGTCGAGGGCGCGAACACGGCGGGGCGGTTTGCTCTTTGGCGGGCCGTAGAAAAAATCAGGGGGCTGACGCTCCCCGCTCGCCTTCGGGTTCTGGAACCGTCTCGTGACGCCGCACCGCTTCCAGCTGCGCGTACGCCGGTTCGACCCAGGTCGCGGCCATCCGGCGGACCAGATCGGTGGCCTCGCTCTGCTTCCTGGAGCGGTCGTCGGAGAAGCACATCGACGGCGTCTTGGCGTCGAAGCGCGTCTTGGCCTTCATCGCGTCGATCTCCGCCTCGCTCCACGGCGTGGCGAAGAAGCCGGCGAGGTCGGTCCAGACGGCGTCGGGCAGCTCGCGGTAGGGGACGAGCCGGCCTCCGTCGCGGTGGTGGTCGAGGGCCGTCTGGCAGAACCGGCCGAGGATGTGGGCGCAGTACTCCTCCGGCGCCATGTGGAGCGCCTGGGCGAGATCGATCCCCAGCGTGGCGGCGTCGAGCACGCCCGGCACCATCTGCGAGCCGCGCTGACGCATCTGCGAGACCAGCACCTCAACGGGGTCGCGGTGGAGGAAGATCCACGGCGTGTCGGGGAAGGCGCGGCGGATCAAGGGCAGCTCAAGCACGTGCCAGCTGTCGAACTTGACGAACAGCCTCGTCTCCGCGCCGGCCCTCGGCTGGCCCAGGGCGGCGACCATCGCACGCAGCCAGTCGCAGCGCTGCTCGTCGGTCACGTCGGCGCTCTTCAGGTTCGCGCGCAGCACCGAGTCGATGGGGCTGGCCTCCGACAGCACGACGTTGGCGGGCAGCGCGGCCAGCATCTGCGCCGCCAGCGTCGAGCCGCACCGCGACATGTGGAACACGAAGCCCGTTGGCCGAATCCCTGGACGCTGCGCCCGCCTTTCCCGCAGCGTCTCCACCGAGGTCTGGCGGCGGAACGCGAGGTGGAAAGGGAGCCGCAGCGCTTTCTCAATCGTGTCGGAGTGGAACGGCTCGGTGAAGCGGCGCTCGCCCAGGCGGCACCAGTCCACCCTTGGCTCGCCCCCCTCCCAGTAGAAGCGGATCGGAACCCAGCCGTCCAGCGAGGCATGCGTCATACGATCCACCTTTCCAGCCAGGACCGGCGACCCGCCCGCAGCGCTTCTTCGACGTCCCCTGGGCTGAACCGCTCGCCCCGCTCGGCGCCCAGCTGCACCACGCGCTCGACGAAGAGGGCGCGGTCCGTGATTTCGCACAGCACGTCCTGGAGTGCGGGATCCTCCAGCACCCCGGCGCGGAACCGCTCGAAGGCCGAAGCGTCCGGCGGGGACGCCGGCGTGTCGGCGGCTCCCGCGTCCGATTCGTCCCCTGCGGTTAGCAGATCGCGCAGCCCGTCGTTGACGACGCAGTCGAGGACCAGGTGGACGCGGTCGGTCGTTCCGCGGTTGGCGACGCGGTGCGGCTGGGTGAAGTCGATGAACCAGGCCTCGCCGACCTGCATCGCCATCCGGCGCCCGGCGACGACGAAATCGACCTCGGCGTTGGTGGCGACCGGGACATGGATGCGGACCTCGCGGTCGCCGCGTCCCAGGCCCGGGTCGCGGTGCTCGCGGATGCGCGCCCCGGGCCGCAGCCGCAGCAGCCGCACCGAGCGCAGGGGGCACGGGAACTGCGCGAGCACCTCGCGGAGATAGGGGCAGCGATCCAGCACGGGGGTGTCCGCGAAGACCGCCTGCGGAGACGGGTCGGCGTACAGGCTCGCCGCGGCGCCGCCGACGGAGCGGAGGGCGACGCCGGTCCATTCCCCCTCGTAGTCGTTGGGGTTGTAGTGCGGCGTCCATTCCTCGGGCGTGATCTGCGCGAGGTCGTCCGCCAGCCGGTTCGCCGCGAAGGACAGCGGAAGGCGGATGCTGCTTGCCATCGGTCGTTGCTCCTGGCGTGCAAGCGGGAGGTGTGCTTGACTCTTCTGTTTTTTCGGTCGAGATGGAGGCGTCGTTGAAAGACTTCGCTCACCCCATGGTTGCGAGAAGCTTCAACTCGCCCCGGCAGGGGCGAAGGAGGCTCCGTCGCCCCTGCCGGGGCGAAATCCCGCGCGAAAACCTTCCCACGGGTTGCGCTGCGCTTCACCCGTGGCTACATTCCGCTGCCCCTTCCGGGGCAGAAAGCCACATTAACCGAGGGCTTCGCTCCTGCCCGCGCCAAGTTATAGCCCGCCGCGCGGCGACCGCCCAGCAAGCTTGTTTTTGCGCCGGCTTCCGTGTCGAAAAAAAGTCCTTGAAGGTTTTTCTTGACAAGTTGGGCAAGAGGCGTGAGAATCTCCGCGTTCTCCCGCAGTCGTTTTCGGCCACATGCGGTTGTCGCAAGAATCATATTCGTCGCGGGATCCCTGAAGAGGAGCGAACCATGTCGCAACCATTCATCGGCGAGATCCGCATGTTCGGGGGGAACTTCGCCCCCCGGGGCTGGGCGTTCTGCCAGGGCCAGCTGCTGTCGATCGCCGAGAACGAGGCGCTTTTCGCGCTGCTCGGCACCACCTACGGCGGCGACGGGCAAGTCACGTACGCCCTG
>JAYSSW010000737.1:0-7177 GCA_043720335.1 Planctomycetia bacterium | reverse complement strand
TCCGAAAGCGTCGAACGTGTCATGCATTGACCATCTCGTCGGCGTGGTAGCTGGAACGCACGTACGGCCCGCTGGCGACGTGCTTGAAGCCGAGGGTGCGGGCGAGCTTGCCGAGCTCGTCGAACTCCTCCGGCGGCAGGTAGCGCTCGACCGGAACGTGCTTCAGCGTCGGCGTCAGGTACTGCCCCAACGTCAGCATGTCGCAGTTGACGGATCGCAGGTCGGCCAGTGTGTTCAGCAGTTCGTCGCGCGTCTCGCCGAGTCCGAGCATCAAGCCGCTCTTCGTCGTGAGCTGTGGCGCGGTCTTTTTCACGTGCTCGAGAAGGTCGAGCGTGCGCTGGTAGTCGGCGCGGCCGCGCACCTTCTTGTAGAAACGCGGGACCGTTTCGGTGTTGTGGTTGAACACTTCGGGCTGCGACTCGATGACGCGGTCGATGGCGGCCTTGTCGCCGAGGAAGTCGGGGGTGAGCACCTCGACCACGGCTTGCGTCCGCTCGCGGACGGCGACGACGCAGCGGTAGAAATGCTCGGCCCCGCCGTCGGGCAGGTCGTCGCGCGTCACCGACGTGATGACGACGTGCTTCAGCCCCAGCCGATGCGACGCTTCCGCGACGCGCTGCGGCTCGTCGTCCTCCAGGTCGTCCGGCGTGCCGCGCGGGACGGAGCAGAAGCCGCAGGGGCGCGTGCAGATGTTGCCCATGATCATGAACGTCGCGGTGCGGCGGGCGTAGCATTCAGGGCGGTTGGGGCAGCGGGCGTTCTCGCAGACCGTCTCCAGCTTCAGCTCGCGCAGCAGGTTGTGCGTCAGGAAGTTCTCGTTGCCGGCTGGCAGCGGCCGCTTCAGCCAATCGGGCAGTCGCCGTGAAGGGGAAGGCGGAGTGGCGACGGCGGCAGGGGCGGATTCGACCAGGGGAAGCGACTGCATGCTCTTGACCTTTGCGGAAGGGAAATCGCCTCGCAACGTAGCGGCAAAAAGGCATCTGCTGGTAGGATAGCGAAGGGAGGCCGGGTTGTTGCCCCGCCTGCGCCGTTTGACTGAATTTTCGCGCGCCGCCTGGCCGAAGAACTACGAAAGGACGCAATCGGCGCGGAAGCGTTATCGTCGCTCGCACCCTTCATTTTAGCCGTGCGTGGCGAGGAATCCAAACCAGGATGGACGAGGACCGGCGCCAGGGAGCCGTCCGCAGCGCCGGGCGAACAGGGCATGCACGAACGGGTGAGGCATCACCCCGCACCGAGAAGGATTCAGCCATGCAGCCAATGACGCAGTGGAAGCGATGGTTCCGACGAAGCCGCGGCGTGGTCGCGCTGGCGCTGGGGGCGCTGCTGGCGGGCGCGGCGTCCGCCGCCCCCGACCCGGTCGAGAACCTGCAGAAAGCGCTCGCCATCGGCCGCGACCGGGCGGCGAACATCAGCGACGGGCTGCTGCGCTTCCGCGAGGACAGCATCAAGGGGCGCATCGACGCGATCAAGGGGATCGGCGACCTGCGCAAAGCCCTGGTGCTGGCCGACTGGCGCGACGCGCCGGACCTGGGCCTGAACGAGAAGCTGCGGCTCGTCGACCTGCGCATGAGGCAGCTGGTCGGCGAGCGGCTGGTCAAGGCGATGCGGAGCGTGGCCGACAAGGGGGAGCCGAACGCCAAGCTCGCGGTAGGCAACATGATCGCGGAGATGGGGCCGAGCATCCCCAGCCTCGACGTCGACGACCGCTTCGGCTTCGCGCGTACGCTCGCCCCGATCGTCATCACGCTGGCGAAGGACAAGAACCTGGCGGTTCGCCAGCAGGCGCTGCGGGCGCTGAGCAACATCAACGCGAAGCCGAGCGAAGTGGTGCCGGTGCTGATGGAGACGCTGGCGAAGGACGAGCTGGAGCCGCGCCGCGTGGCCGCCGACGGGCTGGTGCACCTGGTGCGGGTGGTCAACCACCTGCACAAGCCGGGCCAGATCACCGCCCGCGTGCGCGCCGACCGCAAGGACGTGCTGGAGGTGCTGCAGGAAGTGGTCGTCGGCTCGACGGCGGGCATCCGCGACGCCGACCCCGAGGTGCGAGCGCTCAGCCTGGAGGTGATCCACGAGTCGGCGCGGACGCTCAAGGACATGATCCCCGACCAGTTCGACAAGCGCGACCTGCCCCCTGGCGACAAGGAGTTGTCCGAAGAGGAGATCCGCGCGGTCCAGATGGCCCAGGACGGGCTGCTGGCCGACCTTCGCGACATCGAGGGGATCCTGAAGGGGATGAAGGCGCAGGCGCCGCTGGTCGCCAAGCTGCTGCAGGACCCGCAGGCGCCGGTCCGGCTGGCGGCGATCCAGACGCTGGAGCAGATCAGCCTGGCACGCTTCAAGACGCGGCGCCGTGTGCAGAGCGTGCCGACGCTGAGCGGGCAGGGGGACCGCGGCGTCGCCGAGGCGTTCAGGAAGGCCGACCCGATCGCGAACTTCCTGGGCAAGGACCAGGCGCTGGTGGCGCAGTTGCTGCGCGACTCCGACGAGCGCATGCGCCGCGCCGCGATCGACTTCCTGGAGCTGCTCGAGGAAGGCGCGCTGCCGTCGCTGCCGGAGATCATCGACTGCATGGCGAGCAACGACAAGTTCCTCCGCCTGGCCGCCGCCCGCGCGATCGGCAACATCGCCCCGGAGAAGTCGCTCGCCGCCGTCCCCGCGCTCGCCAAGCTGGTCGGCGACATCGACGTCGGCGTCAAGCAGGCGGCCATGTCGACGCTGGAGATCATGGGCCCGCTCGCCAAGGACGCCGTCCCCGCCCTCACGCAGGCGGTCGCCGTCGGCGACGCCGAGAACCGCGTGGCGGCGCTGTACGCGCTGATGCAGATCGGCAAGGAGCACGTCGCCGACTCGATCGCGACGATCGCCGGCACCCTGACGAACGCCGACCCGCGCGTGCGCCGCGCCGCGGCCCTGGCGCTGGGCCGCTTCGGCGCTGTCTCGCAGCCGGCGGTCCCCGCGCTGCGCCGCGCCCTGGGCGACGACGACCAGGAAGTCCGCATCAACGCCAGCGACGCTCTGCTGAGCATCATCCCGCTGCCGCCGTCGCAGTAGGGGATTCGTGAGTGGTCGGCAGTCGTTGATGCAAAACTTCGTCGCTGCAAGATTCCACCAGCCCGCTTACGCAGGCCGTTCGCCTGAACGTGAAGATGAATGAGACTCCGGGAAAGTCTCGCGACCAACGCAGGCTTTCTCGATGAACTGATTCATCTCCACGTTCAGGCGAACGGCCTGCGTAAGCGGGCTGGTGGAAATTTCCTTCGCCCAACACCGCGCAACCAAGCACGAACCGTTTCGTGCGTGCGGGAAACGGTGAACCGGTTCACGGCCGCAGGTCGAACTTCGCGAAGACGAGGCGTTGGCGGTCGCCGGTGGCGTACAGTTCCTCCAGCATGACGGCGACGCTGGGGGTGACCATGCGCTGGCCGACGACGGGGTTGCCGTTGAGGCGGATGGCGACCTGCTTGGTGAAGTCGACCATGCCGGGCGAAAGGCGCAGCGTGACTTGTTTGAGGCCGAAGGTGCGGATGTTGACCTGGCTCCAGATGCGGGCGCCGGCCTTGAGGTCGGCCACGTTGCCGACCGCGATGCTGGCCTGCATCGTCGCCGGCTTGGTCGTGGTCAAGGTGCGCACGTCGGCAGCGAGGTGGAGGTCGTTGATGGAGTCGGTGCTGAGCCAGTAGAAGCGGTTGTCGGTGGCGCGGAGGGTGCGGAACTCCTCCCCCTGGCCGACGGAGCTGTTGTTGTGCCGGCCCATCTCCTTGACGGGCAGGTGCCGTTTCTTGCGGCTCATCCAGTTGGCCAGCTCGGGCAGCTCCTGCGAGTACCACTCGGAGATGCGCCCCTTGTACTCGACGTACAGCGATGGGTAGTGGCTGCGGATCCAGTCGATGTACAGCTTCCGCACGGCGACCGGGTTCTTGCCGTTCTTGTCCCCCTCGATGGCGTAGAACGGCAGGTACTGCGCGTTGCACCAGTAGCGCTGCTGCTGCATCGGCGACAGCTTGCCGTTCATCGGCATGACGCCGGCGAACAGGTCGGGGTGCGACAGCCCGACGTCGAACGCCATCGTTGCGCCGTCCTCCCAGCCGAAGAGGAAGACGCGGTCGGAGTCGAGGTTGAAGCGGCGCTTGGCGTCGCGGATGGCGTCGAGAACGAGCGTGTGCTCGCGGTGGCCGAAGTTGTAGGTGGAGCGCACCGCCTTGCCCCCCCAGAGGGGAGCGATCAGGATGAAGCCGTGCTTGGTCGCCTGCTCCTGCCAGCGCTTCAGCGTCTCGTCGGCCTTGTCGCGGCCGCTGTGCAGCACCACCAGCACGGGGAAGGGGCGGGTGTGGTGGTAGTCGGGCGGGAGCTGGACCAGGTAGCTGCCGTTGTCGGCGTCGGGCAGGTCGATGGTCAGCTTCTGCTGCTCGGTGTTCAGCGTGTCGTGCGGCGTCGGCGGCGGCAGGGTGCGCAGCACGCGGGCCAGCACGTCGATGGGCAGCTCGTTGGTGCGTTCCTTGTTGTAGTCGGCGAGGATGCGCGTGCGCTGGCCGGGGTTGTCGCTTTTGAGGTATTCGAGCATCATCTGCCTGGCGTTGAAGAGACGCCGCGCCGCCTTGAAGTCAGGCTCCGGGCCTTGGCCGTCCAGCACCCAGGCGGTGACGGCCAGCGACAGCACCTCCTCGGTGGTCTGCGTCAGCTTCGACTTCTCCTTCCGCTCGCGCTCGTGCTGCTCGGCGAAGTTGTTGAACAGCTCCAGCCGCGGCAGCGTGTCGAGGTTCAACTCGTCGATGACCGCCTTGGTGGCCTGGTTCCAGAACGCCTTGTTGTCCTTCACGATCAGCGCGAATTCCTTCAGGCAGCGGATCGCGCTGTCCATGCTCGCGTTCGAGGCGGCGTACTTCGCCTTCAGCTCGCGCGCGAGGATTTTGTTCTTCATCGACGCCGCTTCGCCGAGCATCTCCTTCTCGTAGCCGAGCAGCAGCTCCTGCGCTTCGAGGTGCTGGCTGACCTTCGAGGCCCGTTCGATGTTCTCGACGAACTGGTTCGCCTTCAGCTCCTTGATCTGGTCCAGCATCGGCCGAGCCGCCTTCTCCTGGTCGGGGAACTTCAGGAGGATGGCGTCCAGCTCCTTCTTGGCGCCGTCGTGGAAGCCGACTTGCTGCAGGAAAGTCGCCACCTTGAGGAGCCGTTCGTGCTCCTTCATGTCCTTCTTTTCCTTGAAGAAGTCGAGCACCAGCTTGCGGACGAGTTCCTCGCCCATCTCCATCGTGAGGTAGGCCTTGTCCCACTTGTAGCGCATCGAATGGATGATGACCGTGGTCGGCGTCATCAGCACGATGCGCTGCAGGCAGTCGATGTTGCCTCGCGGCGACGTGAACTGCACCACGCGCTCCCACTTCTCGTCCCAGTCGGGGATCTTCGAGACCTCCCAGGTCGGCAGGATCATGTCGCGCGACACCGGCGCTGTGGTGCGCTTCAGCACCATCAGCTCGGCGATGTCGCCCGGCTTCGTCTCCAGCACGTCCTGCGTGAAGCTGGGGTCGAACACGATGCGGCGCACGCGGTCGTCGACGTGCAGGAAGCCCTTGGCCGACGGGATGACGACCGAGGCGCCGCCGATCGGGTCGATGATGAAGTCGTTGGGCTGGGTGATCCTTCCCTTGACGTAGAAGCCGTCCTTGAAGATGACGACCCCTTCGCGCGCGGGCTGAGGCTGCGCGGACGTGATGAAGGCGCAGACGATGAGCAGGCTGAGCGCCAGCCAACCACGGAGAAACATGGCAAGCTCCTGAGTCGGCCGGCGGTCGTTGGCCGAGTTGTTGCGGTGGTGGTCGAGCACCCGTACTTCCCCACCCTTCATTGTGACGCATCGGGGGGAATATCGCAAGAATGGTTGCAAGGAAATCGTGAGCGCGGGACAATGTCTCACGGACAATGCCGACCAGCAGCCAGCGAGGGGGCCATGCCGATCCGATTCCGATGCGCGTACTGCAACCAGCTGATGGGGATCGCGACGCGAAAAGCGGGGAAGGTGGTGCGCTGCCCGAAATGCGCCGGCGAGATCATCGTGCCATCGCCGGAAGGGGACGAAGCGCCCGACGCGACGGAGCCATCGAAGCCGAACCATCAAGTCTTCGATTCGCCCGATTTCGACAAGCACCTGCAAGGGTCGGCCCAGACGGCGGACGCGGCGGTCGATCTGCTGCCCGCCCCGGACCCGGGCGAACTGCACGAACTGGCCGCCCCGCCGCAGCGCGGCGTGTTCCTGACGCCGACGATGGCGACGGTGCTTGCCGTGGGGTTGTTGATCGTGCTTGGCATCATCTTCTTGATCGGCTTCTTCGTCGGCCGTGCGACCGCGCCGGTCTCCATCGTCATTTCCTAGCCCGGCAACGTACGCGGGTAGCGGTGACGCAGGCGGAACAGGGCGCGGTCCAGGGCCATCTGGTCCAGCGACGAGCCCGTCAGCACGGCAATGGGGCGATTGTGCAGGTAGAGGACCATCGCATCGCTGCAGGGACACGATTCAATCCAAGGCTCCTGCGTCAGTCGCGGATCGAGGATCGACGGCCTGGTCATTTTCAGCCGGAGGGTGACTCGATTCCTCGGAATGGCAGGGATGGATTTGGGTTCTTGCAGAAGTGCGGGCATGGCGTGTTCTCCTCAATTTTCTTTCTGAAAACAGAAGAGCGAACGCGGCGCCAATCGCCAGAGATCGGGCTTGCATGGATTGCAAGCGATGGTCAAAGCATTGGTGTGAAAGGAGTTGCTGAAAAATTAAGATTCAGAAAGCATCCGTTTTGAAGTCGACGAGACGAACGCCTGTTTGAACTTGACACACTTTTCCGAGTAAAAAGCACACGGACGAAAATAATCGGGCGGACCTGGCGCCGTTGGGGTGAAATCGGGTTCTCGTTGAATGAACCATGAATAACAACCGCCTGGTTCTTGCAAGAATGGGCATCCCTCGAACCTTCAGGGAGAAAAACCCGATTCATGTTTACGTTCATGCAAACGGCCTGCGTAAGCGGGCTGGTGGGAATTTCCGTCGTTGCAAATCTCGACCAGCCCGCTTACGCAGGCCGTTCGCCGGTTCGTAACCGTTCACCGCTGCGCGAGCATGGCGGGGCACGGCAGCCCGGCGCGGCGGGCCTCCACGGCGCTGCGCAGGTATTCCAGCGGGCTGCGGCCT
>JAYSSW010000736.1:0-3429 GCA_043720335.1 Planctomycetia bacterium | reverse complement strand
AAGAAGCCGGCCGAGGTCAAGCGGACCCGGCGCGGCGCCCACCGCTCGACGGCCCGCGAACTTGCCGACCACGCCGAATCACCTTGAAAGGGGTAGGTGTCAGCCCCCTGATTCCTTTCATGTCGCAGAATCAGGGGGCTGACGCCGCCCCGCTCGCCTGTCGCGGCTGCGTCACTTCGCCGTCGGCGCCGCCTTCACGAACTTCAGGACGGCGGCGTTGCCGACGCTGGTGGTGAGGAGGTAGATCTCGCCGCGTTCGTCCTCGCCGAACGACAGGATCGCGGCGTTCTGGTCGGCGATCGGCTGGTTGGCGACGACGCGCTTCTTGGCGTCGTCGTAGCGCAGGCCCCAGATCTTCGTGCTGATGTAGTCGCCGTAGACGTAGGCGCCCTGGAGTTCGGGGATCTCCTTGCCGCGGTAGACGTGGCCGCCGGTGATCGACTTGCCGAGGTCGTGGTGGTACTCCCAGATCGGGTCGATGATGTCCTTCCTGGGTCCGACGCCGATCACGCTGAACGGGTGCAGGCTCTCGCGGACGCTCCAGCCGTAGTTGCCCCCCTTCACGATAACGTTGATCTCCTCGTACAAGTTCTGGCCCACGTCGGCGGCCCACAGCTTGCCGGTCTCGCGGTCGAAGGCCATGCGCCAGACGTTGCGCAGCCCGTACGCCCAGGTTTCGGGGATCGCGTCGTCGCGGCCGACGAAGGGGTTGTCCTTCGGGATTGCGTAGCCCTTGCCTTCGTCCTTGCGGTCGACGTCGATGCGGAGGATCTTGCCGAGCATCGTCTTGAGGTTCTGGCCGTTCCTGTGCGGGTCGTCCGCGGCGCCGCCGTCGCCGAGCGCGACGTAGAGGAAGCCGTCGGGGCCGAAACAGATCGTGCCGCCGTCGTGGTTCCAGAAGGGACGCTTGACTGTCAGCAGCACCTCTTCCGAATCGGGGTCGGCCTGGTCGGGGTTGTCCTTGCTCACCTTGAAGCGCGACACGACGTTGGTGAGTTTTGATTTTTTCGGCGTGTAGAAGACGAAGAACTCGCCGTTCTTCTTGTACTGGGGGTGGAACGCCAGGCCGAGCAGGCCTTCCTCGTTCTGCTTGTCGTTGTAGGTGACGCGGTCGCGGATGTTGAGGAATAGCTTGGTTTGAGTTGCTTTGGCGTCGTTGGGGAAGACGTGGATGGTGCCTTGCTGGATGGCGACGAAGTTGCGGTTCGAGCCGTCGCCGGCGTGGGTGAGGATGAGGGGTCGGAGCGGGTCGAGCTTGCCGTCGTCGCGTTCGCCCTGCCAGCCTTGCCACTTGAGATCGGGGAAGGCGATGGCGGTCTTGACGGGGAGGGGCGTCTCGTCGACCTCGAAGCCGGGGATCGTGGTCGGGATCTTGGTGACGGTGCCGGCCTTCATGTCGGGGACGAGGAGGAACTTGCCGGTGGCGTCGAGGCACATGTCAGCGGCGGACTCGAAGCCGGAGGCGATGAGGACGGGAGCTTCGCCGGGTCGGGGGATGCCGAAGACCTTGCCGCCGGTCCAGTCGGAGACGAAGAGCCTGCCGAACTTGTCCCAGACCAGCCCGTCGCCGTGGCCGAATCCGTCGGCGACCTTGACGGCGGTGCCGTCGGCGATCTTGACGCGGAGCAGCTCGCCCGCGCCGGCGTCGAGCAGCAGCAGGAACGACTTGCCGTCCATCGTCAGGCCGTTGGGGATCTTCAGGCCGGGGATGCGCTTGGTGTCGGTGACGAGCGTGACCTTGCCCTTGGGGTCGATGCGGAAGACGGCGCCGGCGCCCCCCTTGCGGTCGCCGGAGTCGGAGACGTAGAGGAAGCCGTGCTCGTCGACGGCGATGTCGTTGAGGAACCGCGGCGGGATCGGGAACGTGGCTTCGGCGGCGAAGACGTGGACCTTCCCCTTCTCGTCGATGCGCAGCACGCGCTTGTTGTCGGCGACGAACAGCGACTTCATCCAGGGGATGATTCCCTTGGGGTCATCGAGGCCCTCGGCGAAGGGGACCGCCTTGCCGTCCTTGCCGACGACGAGGACGCGGCCGTCGCCGTCCTTGCCGAACTCGCCGATCTCGGTGATGTAGACGCGGCCGTCGAAGCCGACGGCGACCGATTCGGGCAGCTTGAGGCCGGTGACGAACGGCTTGGGGAGCTTGTCGCCCGCGGAGGCGGACGAAACAAGTCCGAGCAGCAGGAGCCAGGCCAGCAGGGAAAGCCGAGGCATGGTGCGATTTCCTTTCGAGGATCGGGACGTGGGCTGGACCGCCGAAGCGAACGCGCGGCGGCCAAAGACAAGGGTAAGGATTCCGCCACGCGGCGAACATCCCGCGCGACGGCCCTTCACGCGGTTCTCACGCGGCTTGTCTTGCATCGCGACCAAGACTTCCGATGGCGACAGGCCGTCACCTTGCGGGAAGAGGTGAGATCGCCTGACGCCGCTGGCCTGACCAGCGTCGCCGACATGAGCCGCCGCAAACGAACCGCTTGAAGCTGGCGCGAAGTTGAAGGGATGCGTTCGCCACTCCTCGGACGCCGCGCCGCCATGCCTCCCTTAACGGCGTGACGTGTATCGTTGTCGCTTCGATGCCTGTGATGAACATTGCGGAATTCAACCCAGACATTATTCTTGTTCAGGGCGCAATCGTGCAACCAGAAATGCTGGTTCTGGCAGAGAATGCGGCACCGCAGCCAACGCGAACGGAAGGGGTGGGTTCAATTGATCTACGTCCCCAAGAGGAACTGACATCAGGCTGTTGTTGACGCAGTACCGGATGCCCAATTTCAGATAGCGCCGCAACAGCACCAGGGTCGGAAGTTCGTCTCGGCTGTTAGTCCACTTCAGCAGATCCTTCGCTCCTTTGGAACTGTTGCAAGACCGACATGCAGTCACGAGGTTGTCGGCGGAGTCTGCTCCACCGCGCAGTCGTGGAATCAGGTGATCGAGGGAGAGGTCTTCGCCGACGCCACAATACGAGCAAAAGCCAGCACCGCTGACTTTTTCCTTCTCGTCGCGGAACAACGAGCCGAGCTTCAGTTTTCCTCGTAACAGACCGTAGTAAGTCTTGTTTCGAACAATGAAATCAATCTGTTGGTAGGTCGGCTCGCCGTGTCTTGCCGATGCGAAGGCCATTGCCATCTGAGCGTAAGACCAATAGAGCGACTCGCCTATCGTGGTTGGCACGACTTGAGCCACTGGAAACTCCCGCTGTTGGATGTCAAACACGCCCGCCCAACTGCCGAGTGCGCTAGAGCCTTCTTCGCCATTCTGGCGAAATGGGCCACGATTCTGTCCTTCATTGCCAATGAAGCGAGCGAGTTCCGTTCGTACCGGAAGCGAGACGCAAACGTCTTCTTGCCCCGGTAGGGGCAATGGGATGTAGCCACGGATGGAGCGAAGCGCAACCCGTGGGAGAGTGACCGCGAGAGGTTTCGCCCCGGC
>JAYSSW010000735.1:0-7207 GCA_043720335.1 Planctomycetia bacterium | reverse complement strand
CCTGGGCTTTCGATGCTTCAACAAACCGCCACGAATGAGGTTGATGATGATTCGCATGCGTTTCGTCTGGATCCTGGGGTTAGCCCTGCTCGCGCCGCTGGCCGCGTCGGCGCAGGACACGTTCACGCCGCATCACGTCGCCAAGCTGCGCGCGGTCGTCGAGGCGGCGGTGTCGCCCGACGGCACGCAGGTCGCCTACGTCCTCGCGGTGCCGAGGAACATCCCCAAGGAGAAGGACGGCGGCTCGTGGACCGAGCTGCACGTCGTCGACATGAAGGGGACTTCGACGCCGTTCATCACCGGGCAGGTCAACGTCGCTGCGATCAGCTGGACCGTCGACGGCAAGAGCATCGCCTACCTCACGAAGCGCGAGTCCGACACGACACGATCCCTGTACGCCATTCCGACGCGCGGCGGCGAGTCGCGCAAGCTCGCCTCGCACTCGACCGACATCCAGAGCTACAGCTTTTGTGGCGACGGCAAGCAGGTCGCGTTCCTCGCCACCGAGCCGGCGCCGAAGTCGGTGAAGGCGCAGCAGGACCAGGGCTTCAGCCAGGAGATCTACGAGGAGGACCAGCCGCTGACGCGCGTCTGGATCGCCACATTCGACGACGGCAAGCCGGCCCGCATGCTGAAGCTGGAAGGCAGCGCGTCGGAGCTGCAATGGAACCCGACGCAGGACAAGCTCGCTGTCGCGCTGGCGACGAACCCGCTCATCGACGAGCACATCATGTTCCGCAAGGTCCACGTCGTCGACGTGAGGACCGGCGCCGCGATGAACCTCAACAACCCCGGCAAGATGGGCCAGCTCGCCTGGTCCCCTAACGGCGAGATCCTCGCCCTCATCACCGGCGCCGACAAGCACGACCCGAAGGAGGGCCGCATCTGGGCGACCACGGAGGATAGCAAAGGATGGCTCGACCTGTTGCCTGACTTCAAGGGCCACGTCGAGTCGATCGCATGGGCTAAGAACAATGAACTGATCGCCCAAGTTTCCGAAGGCGTCACCACGGCACCGCTTGTCATCAGTGTCAGTTTATCCTCGAAGGTTAAATCGCCATCGCGGGAACTTGCATTGAACAACGCCCCCATTATCTCCGGCCCGTCGATTTCCAAGAACGGCATCATCGCCCTTCTCGGCAACACCGCGAAGCATCCGTCTGAGGTGTTCGTGATTCAAGACATCGAAACGAACGGAACTCCCCGCCGCCTCACTGATAGCAATCCGTGGCTGCGGACGATGCAGTTCGCCAAGCAGGAAGTCGTCAAGCACAAGGCGAAGGACGGGCTGGAACTCGAAGGCATCCTCATCCGGCCGCTCGGCGAGAAGAAGGGGGACCGCTACCCGCTCGTCGTCACCGTGCACGGCGGGCCGGAGTCGCACGTCGCCAACGGCTGGCTCACCAGCTACGCCAATCTCGGCCAGGTCGGCGCCGCGCGCGGCATGGCGGTCTTCTACCCCAACTACCGCGGCAGCACCGGGCGCGGCGTCGAGTTCTCGATGAAGGGCCAGGCCGCCGCCGCCGGCAAGGAGTTCGACGACCTCGTCGACGGTGTCGACCACCTAATCAAGCTGGGTTTGGTTGACGACAAGAAGGTCGGCATCACCGGCGGCAGCTACGGCGGCTACGCCACCGCCTGGGGCAGCACCTACTACTCCCACCGCTTCGCCGCCGGCGTCATGTTCGTCGGCCTCAGCAACCTCGTCTCCTGCGCCGGCACCACCGACATCCCCCAGGAAATGACCCTCGTCCACCACCGCAAATGGCTCTGGGAGGACTGGGACTACTTCCTCAAGAGCAGCCCCGTGTACCATGTCGAGAAGTCGAAGACGCCTCTGCTGATCCTGCACGGCAAGGCCGACCCGCGCGTCCACCCCGCCCAGTCGCAGGAGCTGTACCGCCATTTGAAAGTTCGCGGCAAAGCCCCCGTCCGCCTCGTCCTCTACCCCGGCGAAGGGCACGGAAACCGCCGGGCAGCGTCAAGGCTCGACTACAACCTGCGCATGCTCCAGTGGATGGAGCACTACCTGAAAGGCCCCGGCGGCGCCCCGCCCCCGCACGAGATCGACTACGGCGTCGCCCCTCCAGCCACGAAGTCGTCGGCGCTCGGCAGCCAAAGCTGGAACCGCGATTCCACCGAGACCTATGAAACCGCGATGCACACCAGCCGCCTCTGGAACGGCCGCGGCTGCCCCTGCTGCATCATGCCGTGACGTGGATCAAACGAAAGCCCAGGGATTCCTATCCCTGGGCTTTCGCATACCCAGGGATAGGAATTCCTGGGCTTTCATCACATCATGCGGTCGCCGCTTCTCCCTTCGCGAACCGTACAATTCTCCTGCCCTCCCCTTTCCCATCATTCGAGAAGCTCCATGCGAAAGTTTTTCGCTCTGCTCCTCCTCGGCGCGCTGGGATGCGGCACGACCCCGCCCCCCGCGTCGTCCACGTCCGAGAAGCCGAAAGCGGAGGCCGACCTCGCCTTCGCGACGATCACGAAGAAGGCGTTCGCGGCATTGCAGATCCGCGTCGAGCCGGTCGTGCTGCGCGAGGTCCACGAGCAGCAGACCTACACCGGCTGGATCATGGCGAAGCCGGGGCAGGAAGTCGTCCTCACCGCGCCGGTCGCGGGACAGGTCCACTTCGGCGCCCGCGTCCCCATCGCCGGCGAGAAGGTGGAGGCCAAGCACGAACTCTTGCAGATGGAGCCGGTGCTGTCGCCGGTCGAGCAGATCCAGGTGTCGTCGCTGAAGCGCGGCATCGAAAGCGAACTGACCAAGGCGAAGACGACGCTGAAGACCGCCGAGGCCGACTTCCAGCGCGTCGGCGATTTGGCGAAGCAGAGCCTGCGCAGCCAGCAGGAAGTCGAGCTGGCGAGGAAGGGCTACGACCACGCGGTGGAGGAGTTGGCCGCCGCCCAGGACAAGCTGAAGTTCTTCCGTTTCGACAAGCTGACTTTCACGGTGCCGATGCGCGGCACGATCCTGCAGGTTCACGCCGGGCCGGGGCAATATGTTACTGCCGGCGCGCCGCTGGTGTCGATCATCGACCTGCACCCGGTTTGGCTGCGCGTGCCGGTCCCGGAGTTCGACCTCCCAAGCATCGACTTGGCGGGCAAGGCGATCGTGTCATGGAAGCAGCAGGACGCGCCCGGCGACAAGAAGTTCTGGCTCGCCCGCCCCGCCGGACACGTCTCGCAGGTCGATCCGCTCAAGCACACCGCCGAGCTTTGGTACGAGTTGGAGAACGTCGGCCCGACCGAGCGCTTCTGGAAGGACCAGATGCTGACCGTTCGCCTGCCCGTCGGCAGGAAGCAGTTCGCCAGTGTCGTCCCCGACTCGGCGGTCGTGTTCGACGCGCACGGCGGGGCGTGGATCTACCTCGACCAGACGAAGGACAACGCGGCCAAGCACCAGTTCGAGCGCCGCCGCGTCGAGCTGGCGGCCCCCATCGACGCGGGCTTCGCCTTGAGGCCGACGCTGGCGGAGGGGGAGCGCGTCGTCGTCAACGGCGCCGCGGCCCTGTTCAGCCGCGAGTTCCACAAGACGCCGGTGACGGTCCCCGGGGAGGACGACTGATGCTCCGCAGCCTCGTGGAGATGGCCCTGCACCAGCGCGTGATCGTCGTGGTCGGCGCCGTCGTGCTGCTCGTCGTCGGCGGTGCGACGGCGCTGAGATCGCCGCTCGACGTGTTCCCGGAGTTCGCCCCGCCATTGGTTGAGGTGCAGACCGAAGCGCCCGGCATGTCGAGCGAGGCGGTCGAAAGCCTGGTGTCGATCCCGCTGGAAAGCGCGCTCAACGGCGTCCCGCGCATGACAACCTTACGATCGAAGTCGGTGCAGGGGCTGTCGTCGGTGGTGATGCTGTTCGAGCAGAGCGCCGATCTTTTCCAGGTGCGGCAGATGGTGACGGAGCGCGTCGCCGTCGCCGCGACGAGCCTGCCCGCGCAGTCGCGGACGCCGCGCGTGATGCCGCCGCTGTCGTCGACGAGCCGGGTGCTGCACATCGGGCTGACGCCGAAGCGGCCGGAGGATTTGAAGCCGGGCGAGCCGAAGCTGACGCAGACCGACGTGTCGGTGCTGCTGCGCTGGGTGATCGAGCCGCGCTTGCTGCGCGTGCCGGGCGTGGCGAACATCTCGACGTACGGCCAGCACGACAAGCAGTTCCACGTCCTGGTGAAGCCGGCGGACCTGCGGACGCACGAAGTCACCTTGGAGCAGGTGAAGAAGTCGGTGCGCGACTCGGTCGTGTACGGCAGCGCGGGCTACCTCGACACGCCGAACCAGCGGCTGGCGGTGCAGTACGCGACGAAGTTCAAGGAGCCGGCCGACCTGGGGCGCATCCTGGTCGCCCAGCGCAACGGAGCCCCGATCCATCTCAGCCAGGTAGCCTCATTGACGACTGGCAACCCGCCGTTCATCGGCGAGGGCGTCGTCAACGACGAGGCGGGACTGTTCGTCGTCGTCGAGAAGTTCCCCTGGGCGAACACGCTCGACGTGACCATCGAAGTCGAGAAGGCGATGGCGTCGATGGAGCCGAGCCTACCTGGCGTGCGCGTAACCTCACGCATCTTCCGCCCGGCCACGTTCATCGAGATCGCGCTGGCGAACCTGCGCTTCGCCATGCTGCTCGGCTGCGGGCTGGTCACGCTCATCCTGATCGCGTTCCTCTTCGAGTGGCGCACCGCCGTCATCAGTCTCACGGCCATTCCGCTTTCCATCGTCACCGCGCTGGCGGTGCTGGTCCACCTCGGCATGTCGATCAACACGATGGTGCTGGCCGGGCTGGCCATCGCCGTCGGCGAGGTCGTCGACGACGCGATCATCGACGTGGAGAACATCGTGAGGCGGCTGAAGGAGAACCGCACGCTGGCGGCGCCCCGCGCCGCGTTCGCGGTGGTGCTGGACGCGTCGATGGAGGTGCGCAGCGCGGTTGTGTACGCCAGCTTCATCGTGGTGTGCGTCTGCCTGCCGATCTTCTTCATGAGCGGCGTGGCCGGCTCGTTCTTCCGTCCGCTCGCGCTCGCCTACGTGCTGTCGGTGATGGCGTCGCTGGCGGTGGCGCTGGTCATCACGCCGGCGCTGTGCCTGATCCTGCTGCCGCGCGCGGTGGAGCACAGCAGGGAGGCGTGGCTGTCGCGCGTCGTCCGTCAGGCGTACCGCGCGTTCCTGCCGTTCGTGCTGCGCCGGCCCGTGTGGGTGTGGGCGGTCCTCGTGGTCGCCGCCATCGGCGCGGGCTTCGGCTTCACGCGGCTGAAGGAGGATTTCCTGCCCCAGTTCCAGGAGACCGACTTCCTGATGCACTGGGTCGCCAAGCCCGGCACGAGTCTCGAAACGCTGCGCGAGGACATCAAGAAGGTCGGCCGCGAGATGCTCGACGAGACGGCGGTGAAGGAGTTCGGCTCGCACATCGCCCGCGCCGAGGTTGGCGAGGAGATCGTCGGCCCCAACTTCGCCGAGCTGTGGGTCAGCCTCGGCGACTTCAAAGGCGACTACGCCGCCGCCCGCCGCAAGATCGAAGCGGTGATGGCGCGGCACCCCGGCTTCGAGCACGACCTGCTCACCTACCTGCAGGAGCGCGTGAAGGAGGTGCTGACCGGCACCGGCGCGTCGATCGTGCTGCGCATCTACGGCCCCGAACTCGACGGCCTGCGCAAGCGCGCCGCCCAGGTCCGCGACGCGGTCGCCCAGGGCAGCGGCGAGGGGATCGTGCCGGGCGTCGTCGATCTCAAGCTTGAAGCGCAGGTGCTGGTGCCGCAGTGGCAGCTCGTCTTCGACCCGGACAAGATGGCCGTGTACGGCCTGCGCCCCAAAGACGTGGGGGACGCGCTCGGCACGCTGCTCAACGGCAGCGTCGTCGGCGAGGTCCACCAGGACCAGCGGAAGTTCGACATCGTCGTGCGCGGCCACCCCGACGTGCGCCGCCACGCCCACGACCTGCGCCGCCTGGAGATCGACCTGCCCAATGGGAAAGGGACGGTGCCGCTGCAGGCCGTCGCCGACCTGCGCATGGTCAACGCGCCGAACGCGATCCGGCACGACAAGGCGTCGCGCTGCATCGACGTCACCTGCAACGTGAAGGGCCGCGACCTCGGCAGCGTCGCCCAGGAGATCCAGCAGCGGCTGAAGCTGCTCCCCGACCAGGAGGGATACCGCGTCGAACTGCTCGGCGAGTACCGCGCCCGCACCGAGAACCAGCGGCAGCTCCTCGTCTACAGCCTGCTCGCCCTGCTCGGTATCGCCGTGCTGCTGTACATGGACTTCCAGTCGGTCCGCCTGATGCTGCTCGTGCTGTTCACGCTGCCGTTCGCGCTCATCGGCGGCATCGTGGCCGCGGCGCTCAGCGGCGGAGTGCTGTCGCTCGGCTCGCTGGTCGGGTTCATCACGGTGCTCGGCATCGCCGCCCGCAACGGCATCATGATGGTGAGCCACTACCGCCACCTGCAGGAGACCGACCGCCTGCCGCTGGACCGCGACCTGCTGCTGCGCGGCGCCGAGGAGCGCGTGGTGCCGATCCTGATGACCGCGCTGGCGGCGGGACTCGGCCTGCTGCCCTTGGCATTGGGCGGCAACAAGCCCGGCTACGAGGTCGAGTTCCCGATGGCGATCGTCATCCTCGGCGGCCTGCTGTCGTCGACGCTGCTGAACCTGATCGTGCTGCCGGTCCTCTACGGCCAGGTCGCGGCGGCGACGCCGAGTGATTCTCCGAGCGAGTGACGGCGAAGGTCGCGTCTTTGCCACAGATTGCAGGCAAGGTAGAATGGCGGCTGAGCGCTGGCTGGTTTCCGAAACGTGTTTGAAGGAGATGGCCGTGTCACAGCTCTTTTCACTGGCCAAGGAGTTCGTCAAGCGGTCGCTGTCCGGCGACGAGCGCGACCCGTTGACGGGCGTTCGGCTGCACACGCTGCTCTACTACGCCCAGGCGTGGTCGCTGGTCATCCGCGAATGCCAGATGTTCGAGGAGGATCTGGTCGCGGGGCAGCATGGGCCGATGGCGCCGGAACTGCAGCAGGCGCTGTCCGGCGACCCGGCAACCGACACGATTGCGTTCGGGCTGTTCGTGGACGTGCCTGATCTGGATGCCGAGGACGCGGCTTTCGCCCGCAGCGTCTGGGAGTCGTACTCTGCGCTGGGGCTTCCGAGCACGCCGCCCAGCCCGAACGGGAGCGGCGTGATCGGGATCGACGAGATTGAAGAGCATTTCGGCAAG
>JAYSSW010000734.1:0-7208 GCA_043720335.1 Planctomycetia bacterium | reverse complement strand
CGAGATCCTTGCCCAGCCCCTGTTCGGGGCTCATATAGCTGGGGGTTCCGACCACATGGCCCTGCTGGGTTTGTCGCAGGTCCTGGGTGACGCCCCCAAGGTCCGTGCCGTGAGGGATCCGCTTGGCCAGGCCGAAGTCGAGGACCTTCACCTGGCCTCGGTCGTTGAGACTGATGTTGCCCGGCTTGATGTCGCGATGCATGATGCGGCTGGCGTGCGCGGCGTCCAGCGCGTCGGCGACCTGCACGCCGATCTCCACGACGCGGGCGATGGCGAGCGGTCCCTGTGCCAGCAGCGCGTCGAGCGGCTTGCCCTCGACGAACTCCATGGCGATGAAGAGGAGTCCGTCGTCCGTCTCGCCCACGTCGTACACGATGCAGACGTGCGGATGGTTGAGCGCCGAAGCCGCCCTGGCCTCGTTGAGGAAACGCCGCCTTCGCTCCGGGTCGGCTGCCACCTCCGCCGGCAGGAACTTGATCGCGGCCTTGCGTTCCAGCCGGGTGTCCTGGGCGAGAAACACCTCCCCCATGCCGCCGGCGCCGAGCTTGGCCGTGATCCGATACTGGCCGACCGTCTTGCCGATCATTGGTTTTCTTTCTCACGAAACGGCATGGCAGCGAATTGGATTGGCACCGATTCATCGATGCGCCGGCGTTCCCTCATCGAGGCTCATAGTAGCGGAGTGACTGCGGAAAGTCATGAAGGGAGGGGCTCGCTGCAATGGCCGAAACTGGGCCACGCCACCGATCCGCGCTGGACGAAGGCACGCGAGCAGTTCTTCAAGGACAACATGACGCTGAAACCGCCCGTGAAGTAGTGGTCGAGGACGCACGGCCGCGCTTGCCATGGCGGGCAGTCGCTACGAGCGTGCGAAGCGTTTCTTGACAAGATTCGCGACCTCAGCGCTCGAGGCACCAACGACCTGGCCCACGCGACGCCTGCCGCACTTGGGAAGAATGCTCATCAGGGTGCCCCAGTGGTCGAGTCCCCCGGTTTCTTTGACGCGCGGGATGAGCGGTAGCTGGAATCACTGGGCGCGCTGATAGCTCGCTCCTTGGCGGCGGCCCGCTCCGGGGCAGTGTTGTGCATGGCCGAACCAACGCCTTCGCCGACGAGGTGAGGGACTTCCCGGTCCGTCCCGACGACCTTGCCGCCACGCTCCACGAGTCCCTCGGCATTCCCCACGACACGATGCTGCACGACCTGCGCAGCGGCCGCACCGCATCGCGGAGGGAGAACCGGTGCGCGCGTTGTTCGGCTGATCGCAGCGCTGCAGCTCCATGATCGCGATCATCGCGAAGGGAAAGCCGCATCTGCCGGCCGATCGCCGTTGCTGCGTCGAGGCTCGGCGGCTCGGAGCAGCTTCTGTGGCGATTGCCACAAGCGGACATCTAAATTTCCGCCGCTTTTGCGTCAGTATCAATTGGCGGCAGAGCTAGCGGTCGCCTCGGCCTGCTGCAGACTCGCGCCAGGCTCCGATGCGGTCGCGGGCATCTTGCCTGCCTGAATTTCCCGCGATTCCGCGTCAACATGATTTGAAGCTCCCCTCCAGTGCCAGTCGGCCCGGGAGCCATTTCCTGCGCCAGCGCCGCTTCGGATCGCTGCGTGCTGTTCCCCTTTCGCTGCCCGTTGGCGGGCGGTTGTGTCTTGCCACACGACCGTCCTCGGATCGGGACGGTCTCATTCCAAGGAGAACCGTTCCATGAAACGCATTCGCTGCAAGCCTGTTCAATCACGGCTGGGCCCTTCGCCCCATCACGACTTCCTGGAGATCCAGCCGGTCGTCGAGCGGAGGGCTCGCTTCGCGTTCCGCCACCTGCCGTTTGTCGAACGCGAGGAAGCGATGGCGGAAGCCGTCGCTGCCGCCTTCGTGAGCTTCGTCGGCCTCAAGGCGAGGGGCAAGTTCCCTGGAGCCTTCCCGACAACCTTAGCGGTCTTCGCCGTGCTGCATGTCCGAAGCGGTCGGCATGTGGGCGGCGGCTGCCGTTCCGCCGACGTGTCGTCCTTCGCCGCGCAGCGTCGGCGGGGTTTCCGGCTGCATTTGATCGCGTCGAATCTGACGGGGTGGGACGAGCATTTCATCGACAGCGCCGCGACCTCCGTGCTGGACCAGGTCCGCTTCAAGCTCGACTGGGCCGCCTTCCTAAAAACGTTGCCACTTCGGCACCGGCGCATGGTGCGGGCATTGGCCCAGGGCCATGCGGCCAACCAGGTCGCTGAGGAGTTCCACGTGTCGCCGAGCCGAATCACCCAGCTCCGCCAGCACTGGCAGCGCCTCTGGCGGGCGTTCCTTGGCGAAACGACGGCCGCCGAACCCGCGTCCGCGCAACGCGCCCTTTCCCGTCTTTGAGCAACCCCTCGTTGGCGAAGCCAAACTTCTTCGCAATTCATTCCGACCCGTCGTAGGAGGCCTTGATGCACCGCTCGATTGCCCGACACCTCAGCCGTCTCGTGGATCGCCTGGCCGACCTTCGAGTCCGGCTTCGGCAAGTTGCTCGCGACGAGGTCGCTCAGGTGGTCGTCGACTCGCTTGCCGAGGCCACCCGTTCCCTCTTCGGCGTGCCGAGCCGCGCGGCGCAGTCCCTTCATGGCAACCATCCTGACTGGGAAGATCCCTGGGATGACCCGGACGACGAGGAATTCGACGAGGATCGAGCTTGCTGGTCGTCCTCCCGCCATGTTGGCGCTGCGGATGAAAGCGCCGAGCCTTCGCTCGTCGGGTCCGCGCTAATGACGGCGATCGGCGTGGCTCGCTGGAGCTATTGCCGCACCGGCCAGCCGGTCTCCGCGCTCGTGATCGCCGCGCTGGCAGCCGGCGCGGTCCTCCTTTTCAGCGACAGTTCCGGCCTGGTGCCGGATGTCTGTTCCGCCCTCCAGAAACTTATGCCTCTCCCCGAAGGCGAAAACGAATCCACCCCTTGGACCGCAGTTTGAATGACGCATGCCGGCTACTTCGGCTACCCGCGTCTTCCGGTCCTGCCCATCCGTCGTCCGCTTGTTCCTGTGTCCCAAACGGAACGCAGTTCGCGTCTCGAACCTCATGCAAACCAGAACCAACCTTCCAACCCACCCGGAGTTTTGACCATGAACGCTACGAACAACAGCAAACGTACTCCTGATCGCAAGCAACTCGCCGACCAGCTGGACCGCTTCGACGCCCTCCTCGACGGCCTAAGCGACGGCCTCCTGGGCGCGATCACCGACGCCGTCCGCGACGGCACCCGCCTGGCGGTCAAGGACGCCATCGTCGAGATCCTCACCGACCCGGCGCTCCGCGCCAAGTTGCACCAGGCCGCCGCCCCCGAGCCGGCCGCCCCGCCCGCACCGACGGAGTGCAAATCAAGCTTCTGGGCGCGGCTGAAAAGCGCCGCCGCTGGCGCCATGGCGTCCGCTGGCAACGCGGTGAGCAGCGTGGTTCGCAAGGCACAGCAGGTCACTGCCGCGGTCGTCGCAACGGTGCGTGATCCTTTGCGCGCTCTCCGCTGGCTGGGCAACCTGAAACGCGTGCTGGTGCTCGGCGCCAGCGTTGGCCTGGCCGTCGCAACCGTCAGCTTGCTCGCGCCTCACTTGGTCTCGGCCGCGCTCTCCGGGATCGCCGGCGGCGTCGCTGCCGTGGCGGTCCAGCTCTCGCTCTGGACCCGCCGCGCCGTCCATGTCCTGGCGATGGCTTGATCTTGGTTGCTCGAAGACGCTCGAAAGCCCCCTGACACACTCGATCATTGCCGGCCGGTCCCTCGCGATTGCCATCGCGATTCAGCCCGTGCAGTCCGATGATCAAGACCTCGTTCTTCAAGCAGGTACCGCTGAAACTGGGGATGGTGGGGCCGTAGAACTGTCGGTCAATCGCGGACGGTTTGCTTCGTTGCGCCAGCGATGGTGCTCCTGGCGGGTTCCTCGCCTCCGGAGCCGAGCCGTGTTCCCCAAACCCTGTCGCCGAGGCCTGTCGACGCCGACCATTTCCATCAAAGGAGTTGCCGCCGTGGCGCGTTCTCCCTCTCATCAAGTGCCCTTGCCAATCGGCCTCGAAACCAAGGATAATGCAGTGCCCCAACGTCGCCAGCATCTGGCCGATCTCATCGGAGCCCTGCTGGCCCGTTATTGGCTGAAGATGCAATCAACCCAGGCCCGCAACCCGCCCGACCACCATGACGCAAAGCCTTCCGCAGGATCCACCAGCGCGTGAAAAAGCCTTCCAAGAAGCAGCGGATCGCATCCAGCCGATCAACGCAGCATTGCAGCTATGGGAACGCGTATTGACGGAGGCGGAACGTGCGGAATTGGGCGGGGACTTTGGCGCTGCCTACCAACACAAGGAGTTGGGGCGGGCGGCTGGGATGTGGATGCGGTTGCACGGTTGCACAAAAGCTCGAGCGGTGCTGGACGTTGCCCACAAGCTGGACTTGCTCTCGGATTCAAATTTCGACTGGTTGCGCCGCGAAATCGGCGAGCCAGTCGCGCCCTTGCCGTCGGCGGCGCCGGTGCCGCCGACGCCGCTGCAATGGAGGTCCGCTGACGGCACGTTGAAATTCCATGGAACGGTCGTCCGCCGACTCCGGATCAACAAAATACCCACGAACTTGCAGCTAATCCTCGATGCGTTCGAGAACGCCGGATGGACCTCGCGCATTCCCAATCCCCTGCTCCTCGGCCAGCAGCAACTCCACCAAGCCCTTCGCTCCTTGAATAACAACCTCGCAGAGATCCGCTTCCACGCGATAGAAGGCGGAAACGCCATCCGCTGGTTGATCATCTGAACTCCCAGTCAACTCCCAGTCAACTCCGTTAGCGGATTGTCCAAGTCCTTGCGACTATGGCGGCCAGAAGCTGTCGCAGTGGTATGCGTCAGTTGCTCTGCACCGTCACCGGACGTCGCGCCATGCCGCCGCCGAAATGCAACTTGACCGACGAGGAAATTCGCCGAGCCTGTCATGGCTCCTCCGGCGACTTCATCCCCCCAATCCTATCGCCAAGTCAACTCGCCCAACTCCTGGGCCTCAAGGTGAAAACCATATACGAGTGGATCGCCAAAGGCCGGCTCGATGGCACTTTCCGCAAACGCGGCAAGCACGTGCTCATCTGGCGGGACCGCGCGGTTGCGGCCATTTTTGCTGGAAAAGATTGGACATCCCATGACTGAACCCGAACGAATCCGCGTGGGAGATCGCGTCACGATCTACCGGCGTGGAAAGAAGCAGACCTGGTGCGCCGATTTCTGGCGAGACGGCCAGCACCTTCGACAATCCCTGAAGACACAGAACAAGAAAGTCGCCATCGATCGTGCCACGAAGTTGGCAGCGACCCTGGTGGACGGCTCCTATCATCGGCCGCTTCCGTCGTTGACCATCGAGGAAGCCGTGGCCAACTACCTCGAGCACCTCCAGACGGAGGAACGCGCGCCCAAGACGCTGACCAAGTACCGTGGAATCTTCGAGCAGTTCGTCGCATTCTTGCGGCCCCTGAACGTGACGGGGATGGCCCAGTTCGCGGCTACGCATTTCGACAAGTACCGTGCCTGGCGCAAAAAGACTCGCCATGCAAAGACCGTTTACACCGAGAGCGTGGTGATCAAACAGCTTTTCCGCTGGGCGAAGCGGCGCAAGTTGATCCAGGAAAATCCCGTCGAAGACATCCAGCTCGCCAAACCCAGACTTGTCCCGAAGGGCGGCCCCAGCCTCCCGCAAATCGATGCCATCCTCGCAGCCATCGAGGGCAAATTCCAGGCGATGATCGCCACCCTGGCGTTCACGGGCATGCGTTCCGGCGAGATGCAGCGCCTGCGCGTGGAAGATGTCGACCTCGCCGGGGGTTGGATCCACGTCGTTTCTCGCCGCGGCGCGGAGACGAAGACGCGTCAATCGCGAAAGGTGCCGATCCACCCTCGGCTGAAGCAGATCTTGGCGACGTTTCCCCGATCGGCGGGACCTTGGTTCTTCACCGCCGAGCCGAGTTCGAACTATCCGAAGGGCGACCACTGGATCGCCACGAAGAAGCTGAACGATCGCTTCCTGGAGAAATTGAAGAAGCTGAACCTGCCGACCGGCAGGGAGAGCGGCTACGTGATCCACTCGCTGCGCCATTCGTTCGAGACGATCACGATCAACGGCGGCATCCCGCAACGCGTCGTCGATGCCTGGCTCGGCCACACGTCGGACCGCTCGATGGGCGCCGTGTACTACCACCTCTCCGATGTGGAGTCGCAGAGGTTCATCAACCTGGTCCCGTTCGGGACCCGCCCGTCGGACGCGAAGTCCGACCAGGAGAACGCGTTATGACACGGATGGTTTTGGCAGTGAGTTTGGTTGGCGTGGTCCTTGGGGCGTCGTTCTTGATGCCGCAAACGCCTCGGCGCGACCTGGACAAAAACGGGACAACGCCCCTCAAATCCGAATGCCGCAGGACGCAACCCGTTGATTTGACGGAAGTTGCGACCTGCGGCTCTTTGGAAGCGGAGAGGGCGGGATTCGAACCCGCGGTAAGCTTTTACACCTACGCAGCTTTAGCAAAGCTGTGCTATCGGCCACTCAGCCACCTCTCCGGCCTGCCACTAACCAAAGGATACATGCCGGGCCGACACGGGGCAAGTCCGCTCCCGGACGCGTCGCTTACTTTTTTTCGCCCCGCGAGCGGCGCAGCAGGCGCAGCCGACCCGCGCGCGACGACTTCAGCAACGGCAGGTCGTGCTCGTCCTCGATGTCGCCGATGATCTCCTCCAGGATGTTCTCCAGCGTGATGAGCCCGTGGATCTTCCCCTCGTCGTCGCGGACCAGGGCCATCGGCCTCTTCGCCTTGCGGAACAGCTTCAGGGCGTTGGCGACCACCTCGTCGGGCTTGAGGAACAGGGCCGGGTAGATCGCGTCGTCCAGCACCACCACGCCGTGCAGGCTGAACAGGTAGAAGAGATCCTTCGTGTTGACGACGCCGACGATGCGGTCAAGCTCGCCCTCGTAGACCGGCATGCGGGTGTGGGCGCCGTTGCGGACCGCTTCGAGGACGCGGTCGGAAGGCAGCGAGGCTTCGAGGGCCTCCATCTTGTCGCGCGGCACCATGCAGTCCTTGACGCGCTTGTTGGACAGCAGGAAGACGTTCTGGACCAGCCCTGAAACGAACCGTGGTGTTTCCACTCTTCTTCACCAGGGCGAAAAGATCCGCGAGCCGCGGGATGCGAACGCCGTCCATGCCCTTCTGGTCGGGATAGAGGGCCGCGTACG
>JAYSSW010000733.1:0-3430 GCA_043720335.1 Planctomycetia bacterium | reverse complement strand
CGCCGCGCCGCTCGCCTTCTGTCGCTGGTGACAATTTCCTTCACACTAGGTTCCGAAACAGCTTCTTAGCTCTTCCCTTCTCCCCCGTCACGCCGGCTTCACCGGCTCGTTCTTCCGCGCCAACTGCAAAATGAACCGCTCGAACAGCGGGCGCTCCGGCAGGACGCTGTTGCCTCGCAAGTCAAGATTCATCTGCAGGAGCATGTCGTACAGCTTGTCGAGCCGGCGCCGGCCGAGGTGGCGCATCTGCTGCTCGGCGCCCTTCAGCCCGAACGGCATGACCCCGGCTTTCTCCAGCGCCGCCCCGACCGACGACCCCTGCGACACCAGCCGGGCCGCCATCGCCAGCTTGCGCAGGTGCGAGCTGAAGGCGCCCAGGATGCGGTGGGCGTCCTCGCCGTGGTCGAACAGGCGGTGCAGGATGCCGAGCGCCGCTTTCACGTCGCCGACGGCGATGGTGTCGAAGATCTTCCAGATGTTCTCGCCCCGGCTGCTGCCGACCAGCTTGTCCACGTCGGCGGCGTCGATTTTCGCCTTCGCGCCGACGAACGTGGACAGCTTCAAAAGCTCCTGGTCCAGCTGCCCCATGTCAGGACCGACCAGCTCGACCAACAGCTGCGCCGCCGGCGTCGGCAGCTGCTTGCGGTACGTCGCCTGCGACCAGTCGGCGCACCACTGCGGCATCTTGAACGGCGCCGGCCCCTTGCACACCAGCGTGCGCTCGCTGGGGACCAGCTTCGCCAGCTTCGTGTTGGCCGCCCACGTCTTCACGTCGAGCACCAGCACGCCGGTAGCTGGCAGATGCCCGACGCGCTTTTCCAGTTCGCCGCGGTGCTTCGTCACGAACGGGTCGGCGTTGTCGATCACCACCAAACGGCGCGGGAAGAAGAACGGCGCCGTGTCGAGTTCGTCGAACACCTCGGCGAAGGTCGCCTTGTCGCCGGCGTGCAGCGACACGGCCTGCTCGTCGGCGTCGTCCCCCAGGGCGCGCGCGCGCAATGCGCGAAGCGCCTGCCGCTTGAGGAACGCCTCGTCGCCGTGCAGCACGTAGAGCGGTTCGATTTTGCCCGGCTTGGCGGAGAGAAACGCGAGTGCTTCCATGAAATCCACGCGGTCAGGGTTTCGGCTCCCAACGAACCCTGAGCGCAAGCGAGGGAATCGCATCGCAGCAAGCGGTTGAGCGATCCCCTCGCTTGCGCTCAGGGTTAGTGGAGACGCTCTTGTCGGCGGTAGCCAAGGCATCTTCGGCAATCGCCGGGCTGGAATCAAGGGAAGGCGCCCCGCAGCCGCACGCGAAGAACGGCCCGCCGCGCCCCAGCCGCGCCGCGAGGACGTGCCGGCACAGCGGGCACCTCGCCTGGGCGGCGCGGTCGTGCGACTGGTCGATGACCTGCCGCTCGCGCCGCGTCGCCGGCGTGACCGGAGCAACAGGAGTGTGCGCGTCGCGCGGCAGCGCGACGCGCCGGGACGTGCGTGGCATGGCGGGAACCCTCCGAGAATCAACAAACATCAAGCCCCAGGATGAGCGAAGCGATTCCTGGGGGTGACTGGTTGCATGGTTTGACCCCCACCAATCGCGTTGCTCATGGTGGGGCTTGGGCGCTTTCAATCTGCAATCCTTACTCTGCAATCTGCAATCCGAAGACCCCCACCAATCGCGTTGCTCATAGTGGGGCTTGAATGACTCACCCGCGCT
The DNA here is from genome assembly GCA_043720335.1 of Planctomycetia bacterium. Lineage (GTDB taxonomy): Bacteria > Planctomycetota > Planctomycetia > Gemmatales > Gemmataceae > JAYSSW01. The sequence goes on along the minus strand of JAYSSW010000733.1, from coordinate 1,734 downwards.
TCCCCGCCGCCTGCATCTCCATCAGCGACTCGGCGACCTTCACGCGCGCTTCGGGGAACGGCGCCAGCACGCCGAGCAGCGTGCGGAACAGCTGCATCAGCTCCGGGTCGAGCAGGGCGTTGCGCGCGTCCTCCGCCGCAGCCTCCGCAGGTTTCACCGACACGCTCCAGCCGGGCCTGCTGGGCGTCTCGCGGCCGGGGCCGTGCTCCAGCCAGACCTTCAGGTCGCTCTGGAAGACCTGCATCTCGGCCCGCAGCCGCGCCTGCGCCTCGGCCTGCCTCATCTCGCCGGCGAACGCCAGGTACGGATCGCGGGCGTTCTTCCCTTCGCCGCGCTTCAGCCAGTCGTTGAAGGTGCTGCGCGGCACGCCCCACGCCTCGGCGACGACGTGCGCGTAGCCCCCCGACCGCACCCCCGCGACGATCTGCCCACGCAGCTGCGGCGTCAGGCGGTAACGCTTTTCCGACATCTTCCACCCCAACTCACTGCGAGAAAATTCCAAACAACAAGATCCAAATTCCAAGCAAATACGAAATCCAAAGGGGAAAATCTCAAACGTGCCATGCTCGGTTTTGGTCATTCCGATTTTGGTATTTCGTATTTGCCTGGAATTTGCGATTTGATTTTTGGTGCTTCCGATTCGACCAACGCCCTTGCCACGGACGAAACCAAAGAAGGTCCGATGTACTCGAACCCCGCCGTCAGCCTGGTCGCGGCGTGGCGCAGCCGGCCCGCACGGGCGGCGAAGGCGGGGCGGCGCCGCATCGTCCAGCTCGGCGAGCGCAGCCGGCTGCGGATCATCGCGGGGTGCGTCGTCGTCGAGACCGCGCGATAGCCGAGGCCCGCCCACAGCGACGCGACGAAGTCGCTCAGCGCGTTGCCCACGCCGATGCCCTGGTAGTCGGGCAGCGTGACCGTGCGGTGCTCGCGCCGCGCCCGCGGGCCGGCGCCGACGAACGGCAGCCACGCCGAGAACGCCACCGGGCGCTCGTTCCAGCTCGCCAAAAAACAGACCGCGCTCTTCGCCAGCGCGTGGCTCAGATAGTGATGCGGTGCGAACAGCTCCCACGCCGATGCCTGGCAGCGAACGATGTCGAGGGCGACACGCGGGCGTCGCCGAAGCCGCCTCCATTCGAAGCGATCTTCCGCAGGCCGATACGTCCAGTCGGGCTGCAGCCAATCTTCCACGTCGTCATGGCACGTCACCGCGACGAACTGCTGGCCTCGTTCACGAATGGTTCGCGCCACGGCCGCACTGCCGATCTGCGCAACCGTGCGGTCAACGACGCTGCTGTACTCGTCGAAAACAACACAGTCATTCGGAGCTGCATGCGCCAGCCGCAGCGCGAGGGTGACGCGGAACTGCTGCCCCGTCGACAACACATGAAAGGGCCGCAGCCACGCCGGTGGCGACGCGAACCCGACCGCCGACAGCAGAGTGACAATTTCCTTGATCGGCATGCCGTCGGGGAAGGCGTCCACGACGCTGCCGCGCCCCAGCCACGGCGCGAGATCGACGTTGTCCATGCCGGGAAACAGCTGGTGAGCGATGGTCGTCTTGCCGCAGCCCGACGGCCCGGTGATGAGGCCGACGTGCCAGCCGCGCTCGTCGAGCGGCAGCCGCACGTCCCATTCGATTCGCTCGGAAACTGCGTCGGCGAGATCGAACATCCCGCGCACCTGCTGAGTCCGCGGCGTCTTCACGATCAATGACTCAACGACGATCTTCATGGC
>JAYSSW010000732.1:0-15638 GCA_043720335.1 Planctomycetia bacterium | reverse complement strand
GCTGGACGCGTTCCTTGACGTAGACGTTCAGATGCGTCGCGGTGAGGACGACGTGCCCTCCCAGGTAGTTGAGCCTGCCGTGCTGCGTGGGGCGTTCGACGCGTTGCATGGCGTGAGGGTGTTGGAGGATGGTTCGGAAGAAGGAGGGACCGGGTGGCGGCGGAGAGGGTTCTCCGCCGCCGGGAGGAGCGCAGCCGTCTACTGCGTCACCTGGGGCATGGAAGGCTCACGGGACCGCCGGGGACAGTGTACCCTGGGCACGTGCGGAACCGCGATCCACGAGGTTGATCCAGGCCGCACGTGCCCAGGGTACACTGTCCCCGATCAGCGGTCCTGAAACAGCCTTCCTTGCGCGGGATGAGTGGCGGAACGCTCGGACGACGCAACATCGTCCTGGTGCAGAGCACCGAGCTAGAACCTGGCGCCGCGTTCCTCCGCTTCCCGATCCATCACCTCTCCTTTGTAACCCGACTTAATCACTGTTGCAAGGTTGGTGGCGGAAATTTTTCGCGCGGGATTTGGATCACCAAGCCCCGCCATGAGCGAAGCGATTGGCGGGGGTCGAACCTCCAGGAATCATCCCGCGAACGAGGAAGGGCGTGCGATCTCAAGGGAATAGGCCGGAAGTCGAAGGAGGACCGCGATCACGCCTTGGCGAAATGCTGATAGTGGGGATTATTTTCAAAGAACGAGCGGGCCTTCTCGCGGGTGAAGCCGAGTTCCTGCAGGAAGCAAAGCCTCAGCAGAATGCGCAGCTTGGCGACCAGCAGGTACATTTTCGTTCCATGGCTGGCGGCGGAACGGTTCTCCGGGTCGCGTCGCACGACGTAGTCGATCGTGGTCGCGACATCGTCGATGAACGCCTGCTGCCCAGCCTGCAACAACGGCACCATAGCTTCGGCGTTCTCGTGAAGCAGCTTGGCGAGGATGTTCCTGAACGGTGGGAAGGGCCGGTCCGCGATGTGGCCTCGCACCCAATCGGCGTCCTGCGGCGCCAGCTTCCCCAGGATGTCCGCGAGATTCTTCCGTTCCTCGTCACGACGAGCGACGCCGTCGGCCCTGCGCGTGTAGAAGAGCGACAGCGATTCGGCAACGCCGAGGAAGGCGAGGTCCAGATACGCGGGAGGGCCGTATTGCAGCCCGAAGAAGTGGTTGCAGGCGTCGGCGTAGTCGGCCGACATGCGAAGCCATCGCTCCATGAAGGGGGCGAAGCCGTCTTCGAGATCCGCGAGCGTGAACAACGGGTGAGGCAGCTTCTCCGCCGCCTTGTCCTTGTCGTCGTGCGTTGTAGTAAAAACCCGCTCTGCGATGAAGCGGATCCGGGGGTTGTCCGGCGTCGGCGCCAAAACGTCTTCGCGCCACAGCCTCATTTCCTCGATTTCCTGCGGCTTGTCGAAAATCAACGTCATCAGGTTTTGCAGAGGATACACGAAATTCTTGTTGATTTCCTCTTCGAGAAGCGGACGGTCGAAGGTTGCCATAAGGACAGGGATCTCAGTGAACGCATACTTGTGCCAAGTGCTCGAGCTGTTGAACTCAAACCCGACTGCGATTTCCGCGTCTGGAATCATCCCGCTGACAGGGACCCGCCTCGCGTAGCGAAGGAGGGGAGGGTCTTCATCGAGGCGATTCTCCGTTCCACCACCTGGGCGGAACCCCGACAAGGATAACGCCCAGGATCCCAGCCCTCCGATACGCAGAACCACGCGACGAAACGAGAATTCTGCTGGATCGGCCAGGCACGCCCCGAAGTAACCGCGTTGGGCGCGGTATTCTTCACGAGTGTTCTTGAAGGTTCCTTCTTGCATGCTGCGGACATAGCATCCAGCGAGCGTGACTTCGCTGCCGTGCGGGGAGTCTGTCGAGCCCAGGATAATAGGATGCTCCTTGCCTCCCATGAGTCCGTCACGATCGCCCAGAGCATCCAGGACGGACAGACGCAGCTCGCCGCTGGAAGAGACGCGGAGCGTGCCCGCCACCTGGGCTGCTTCCGCGCCCGGCAACCACCAATATCCCTGGCACTCAAACGCTTGCATAAGGTTCTGCCCTCGGCGATCCGTTGCCCATGCTGGCCGATTCCCACGAGGGTCGCTGTCCGCCCTGGTACAAGTCGTAGATGGTCATCCCTCCTTCGGAACGCATCCCAGGTGCTGGAGCAAAATAACGCGTTCCCTGACTCGTCGGCACTTGGACCGGTGCAGGATCGCGAAGCTCGGCCATCGACCAGCACCAGTTCGGCTCCATCACAAGGGAGTAGGCCCGTAAAGATCCAAGAGTCGCCTGCGGAAAATTGCTTCCTTCGAGCTGGCCGACTTGTTCAAGCGCGATGCCTGCGCTTTCGGCGACCTGCGCCTGGGTCCACTGGGCTTGCTCGCGCGCCCGTTTCATGAATGAAACAACCCGCTTGACGCTCGCAGTTTCCGTGAGGGGCGAATCGCTGGCATTCTGGACAATTCGAGACAGGGAGATCGACGGCACTTCGCTCAGCGGTTGCAAGTCCCGCTCGTAGGCGACAAGGTACTTCGCGAGCAGATCGGGCATGCCGCGATGGACGCTGCTCTGCATCAGGCAGTAGTGGGCCGACTGGAAGAAAGCTAGGGGAACGCAGTTCGCGCCCAGCGACCGCGTCAGACACCGCACACCATACGGGCCGGTGCAACTTGACGGCCTGGCGTGCCATTCACTGAGGCGAAGGCTGTCCACTGCCCCCGCGAGCCGATGCTTCTCCAGCAGATCCAGCGCCTTTTGCCAGCTCACGTCGAGTAGCACGATGCGCGGAGCAAGCAGGGCGGCTCGCTCGGGGCTGCACGCGGCCAGGCTCCGTGACACGTTTCCCCCGGCGAAAAGCACGAAGTCGCCGACGGCAACTTGATCGAGGGTGCCTGTGACGGATTGAACGGGAGCGTTCGCGTGCCGGCCCAGTTCCTCCGCCAAGGACTGGTACTTCTCCGGCCCCACCGCGAAAGGGACGGCACGGCCGGCGGATGGCTCGAAAAGCAGAACGATTCGCATGGCGACTCACTCATGCCGGGACAAGGGACAACTTGATGTCGAAAGCCATCTTCATCACCGTGCTACGGTCGAAATCGTGTTGCGCGAGCAAATTGTCATGCTCGGTCCGCCGCTTCGGGTTTCCATCCTCGAAATGATCCATTAGCGCGCCGATTTCCACTTCGCATTCTTTCGCCAAGACATATTCGATCTTCGACACGCGGTAGCCGCACTGAATCGCGATTGTCGTTGCGTAGTCAACCGAAGCGGTGTGGGCGATCAACTCGCTCAGCGAAGCAGTGGGATGTCGTCTCCGCAGCCAATGCAGGTGGACGTTGGTCTCGATGTTCTGGATCCTGCTCATCTTGATCGACTTCGCCAGCCCTACATTGAGAAGCTTTAGCTGATATAGTGTGAAAAAATAGATCGTTGGAGTTCCGCGATCTGGCACCATCGGCACCTCCACGTCCTCGACCCAAGTCGGCAGCGCTTCCGTCATGCCGTTCATCCAGACAAAAGCTTCGCGCAGCTCGATCTGATGCTCGGTGGCGTTGTACGCCCGCTCGAAAAATCCTGGTGCGCCATTGGGTCCAACAACGTCGGTCTGAACAGCTTGGGTGCTGTCTTCCTCGTCGATTACGCGGTTCTTGATGTCCCATCCAGACGGACAATCTTGCACGTCGATGGACTCGTAAAGGCCTGCAACGCGCGACTTTACCTTCTGGCGATCCTTCTGCAGCCACTTCTCCAGCCCCGCCAAGGAACGCACGGGATGGAAGCCCACGCAGCGGTTCGCGGCTTCCTGCCCGTATTCTACCGCAAACCGCTCCGCCTGCGGGCGATCTTCCTCCGCCAGACTTGCAAGGAAAGCCTGCCATTCCACCGAGTCGCCCTCGATTCGAGCACATGGCGAGAACGAGACCGTTTCCCTGGAGTCGAATTCAGCGCCGGTCGCGGATGGCCATTCTGCCCGCCCTGCATCGGACTTTCGTTGAAGATACCACTCCGGAGTATCTGTTCCAAGGGCTTTCAAGCTCCTCACGTTCGTTTCTGCGAGGGAATCGCGGTCGGCCTTCCAGTAGCCGACCTTGCGCTCGCCTTGGACGCTGCCTCCCCCCGTCCGTAAAACGTCACCTCCCGGACGACCTGCCAGAAACGTCGTTTCTCTTTTCTCAGACAGGACTTTTTGACGATGGCCAAGCATGTCTACTTCTTCGGCGGCCAATCCGCCGACGGCAACGGCACCATGAAGGAACTCCTCGGCGGCAAGGGCGCCAACCTCGCCGAAATGTGCCTCATCGGCATCCCCGTTCCCCCAGGCTTCACCATCACCACCGAGGTCTGCGCCGCCTACTACGACCACGGCAAGAAGCTCCCCGAAGCCGCCGTCCCCGAGATCAACGACGCGCTCGCCAAGATGGAGACCGCCTTCGGCGCCAAGAAGTTCGGCGACCCCGCCGACCCTCTCCTCGTCTCCGTCCGCTCCGGCGCCGCCCTCTCCATGCCCGGCATGATGAACACCATCCTCAACCTCGGCCTCACCGACGCCAGCGTGGAAGGACTTGCCAAGAAGACCGGCAACCCCCGCTTCGCCTACGACTCCTACCGCCGACTCATCGACATGTTCGGCTCCACCGCCATGGGCTGCGAGCACGAAGCCTTCGAGCACGAGATCCATTCCCTCAAGGCCGAGAAGAAGGCCAAGCTCGACACCGACCTGTCCGCCGACGACCTCAAGGAACTCGTCAAACGCTACAAGGCCGTCTACAAGAAGCACGTCGGCGCCGACGTCCCGCAGGACCCCAAACAACAATTGATGCTGTCCATCAACGCCGTCTTCAACTCGTGGAACGGCAACAAGGCCATCGAGTACCGCCGCATCGAACGCATCACCGGACTCAAAGGCACCGCCGTCAACGTCCAGGCGATGGTGTTCGGCAACATGGGCGAAGGCTCCGGCACCGGCGTCGCCTTCACGCGCGACCCCAACACCGGCGAGAACGTCTTCTACGGCGACTACCTCATCAACGCCCAGGGCGAAGACGTCGTCGCCGGCATCCGCACCCCTGAGCCGATCGCCCAGCTCGACAGCGAGATGCCCAAGGTCTACAAGCAGCTGATGGACATCCGCCAAACCCTCGAGAAGCACTACAAGGAGATGCAGGACATCGAGTTCACCGTCCAGGACGGCGTCCTCTACATGCTCCAGACCCGCTCCGGGAAGCGCACCGGCACCGCCGCGGTTCGCATCGCCGTCGAGATGGCGAACGAGGGTCACTACGACCAGGAGTCGGCCGTCAAGCGCGTGCCGCCCGATTCGCTGAACCACCTGTTGCAGCCGCAGCTCGACCCGAAGTCGGCGGTCAAGCCGGTCGCCCAGGGCATCGCCGCCAGCCCCGGTGGCGCGTCAGGCCAGGTCGTGCTGTCCGCCGAAGCGGCCGTCGAGATCGCGGCCAAGTACCCCGACCGGCCGCTGCTACTGGTGCGCAAGGAGACCAGCCCCGAGGACGTGGCGGGGATGCACCTCGCTAAGGGGATTCTGACCAGCACCGGCGGCAAGGCGAGCCACGCCGCCGTCGTCGCCCGCGGCTGGGGCAAGCCGTGCGTGGTCGGCTGCGAGGCGGTCAAGATCGACGAGGCGGCCCAAACCGCCACGATTTACGGCGCCGTCCTCGAAGGCAAGGAGGTCGTCAAGAAGACCTTCGTCGTCAAGGCGGGCGACTTCCTCACCATCAACGGCACCACCGGCGACGTGATGATCGGCAAGGTCGAAACCATCGCCCCGACCATGACCGGCGACTTCAAGACCCTCATGACCTGGGCCGACCGCTACCGGACCTTGAAGATCCGCACCAACTCGGACACCCCGGCCGACACGCTCAAGGCGCGCGAGTACGGGGCCGAGGGCATCGGCCTGTGCCGCACGGAGCACATGTTCTTCGTCGGGGCCGACGAGGCCGAGAAGAAGGCCCGCATCTCGGCCATCCGCGAGGTGATCCTGGCCGAGTCGACCGAGGAGCGCAAGGTCGCGCTCGCGAAAATCCTGGTGTTCCAGCGCAACGACTTCGTCGGCATCTTTGCCGCGATGGACGGCTACCCCGTCACGATTCGCCTGCTCGACCCGCCGCTGCACGAGTTCTTGCCCAAGGACAAGAACCCCAAGGGCCAGCAGGAGATGGCCAGCGAGATGGGCCTGACCGTCGAGCAGATCCGCCAGCGCGTGGACGAGCTGCACGAGGAGAACCCCATGATGGGCTTCCGCGGCTGCCGGCTGCCGATCGTGTACCCCGAGATCGGCGACATGCAAGTCCAGGCCATCATCGAGGCCGTCATCGAGGTCAAGAAGCAGGGCAAGAGCGTGTTGCCGGAGATCATGATCCCGGTGATCGGCACCGTGGAGGAACTCGTCATCCTCAAGAAGCGGGCCGTCGCCGTCGCCGAGGAGACCATGACGAAGCATGGGGTTAAGGTCGAGTACCAGATCGGCACGATGATCGAGTTGCCGCGCGCCTGCCTCGTCGCCGGGCAAATCGCGGAGGAAGCCGAGTTCTTCAGCTTCGGCACGAACGACCTGACGCAGATGACGTTCGGTTTTAGCCGCGACGACACCAAGGCGTTCATGCCGACCTACCTTAAGGAGAAGATTCTGGCGGTGGACCCGTTCCAGTCGCTCGATGTGGCGGGCGTGGGTCAACTCATCCAGATGGGCATCGAGCGTGGGCGCGCCAGCCGCAAGGCGAAGCACAACCAGCACCTGAAGGTCGGCATCTGCGGCGAGCACGGCGGCGACCCGGACAGCGTCTTCTTCTGCCACCAGGTCGGCATGGACTACGTCAGCTGCAGCCCCTTCCGCGTGCCCATCGCCCGCCTCGCGGCGGCGCAGGCGGCGCTCGGCGAGAAGGCGCAGGGGAACAAGTAGCACCGGCGACGGCGATCAATCAAGCCCGCGACAACGGACGCCCGTTGTCGCGGGCTTTTCTCATCGTGTATGATGGTGTTCACACCAGCTCATCACCACGATCCGAGCGAATCATGCTGACACGCTTGAAGGTCAAGGGATTCAAGAACCTCGTCGATGTCGACGTGCGGTTCGGGCCGTTCACCTGCATCGCCGGCGTGAACGGCGTGGGCAAGTCGAACCTGTTCGACGCGATCCATTTCCTCAGCCTGCTCTCTGACAAAAAGTTCCTCGACGCAGCCCGGTTCATCCGCGACCCGAGCGGGAACGGAGACGTGCAGTCGTTGTTCCACCGAGTCGGGGAAGGCGTCGACGCGGAGATGGAGTTCGAGGCCGAGATGATCGTGCCGGCGTGGGGCCGCGACGACCTCGGCCAGAAAGCGTCCGCCGCCATCACATTTTTGAAGTACCACTTGGTGCTTCGGCTTCGTGAAGGATCGGAGGACTCGGAAGGCTATTCGATTGAATTGAAGAAAGAGGAACTCACGCACATCAACCGGACCGGGGCCAAAGACAACCTCAAATTTCCGCACTCGCCTTTTTGGCGGGAATCCGTGGTGAAAGGGCAACGACGCGGCGGCCCCTTCATTTCAACGGAGATCAAAGAGAGCAGCGAAGTCATTATTTCCTGGCACCAGGACGGGCACGCAGGAAGGCCACATCCCCTGCTGGCGACCAACGCTCCTCGCACGTTGTTGTCGAGCGCCGCCGCCGAGTATCCGACCGCCGTGCTCGCCCGGAAAGAGATGCAGTCCTGGCGGCTTCTCCAGCTCGAGCCGTCGTCCCTGCGCAAGCACGACGAGTTCAACGCGCCGACCTCGCTGGGCATGGACGGGTCGCACCTGCCCGCCACGCTGCACCGGCTGGCCAGGCACTCCGACGGCGCGGCGAACGGCCACGTCGAGCCTCGCATCTACAGTCTCGTCAGCAACCGCCTCGCCGAGCTGATCCGCAACGTGAAGGGAATCGGCGTCGACCGCGACGAGAAGCGCCGGCTGCTCACCCTGCAGCTTGCCGACCTGGACGGCACGGTGCATCCCGCGCATGTCCTCTCCGATGGCACGCTGCGCTTCCTCGCGCTCGCCGTGCTGGAACTGGACCCGCAGATGCTGGGATTGATCTGCCTGGAGGAGCCGGAGAACGGCATCCACCCCGAACTGATCCCGGCCATGCTCCGGCTGCTCAAGGATATCGCCGCCGACCCGGAGGAGGAGGCCGGCCCGGACAACCCGCTGCGCCAGGTCATCATCAACACGCATTCGCCGTCGGTCGTCTCGCAAGTCGACGACGCCGACCTGCTGGTCGCCGACGGCATGGAGCACGTCGCAGAGGACGGGACGCGGTTCCAGGGGGTGCGGTTTTCATACCTGCCGGAAACTTGGCGCGAGGAGGACGGCGTTCGGCCGATCGCCCGCGGGACGTTGGGCAGCTATTTGAATCCGGTCCCGCCTCCTAAGGATCATGCCGAGCCCGCTTCGATCCGCAAGGCTCTCGTGAAACCGCGCCCGGTCAAGGACCGGCGCGATCTGCAGCCGTGCTTCGAGTTCATGGAAGAAGGCGTGCAGGCATGAAGCCGCTTTACTGCACCTTGGTCACGGATGGCAGCAGCGATCAAGCCCTCCTTCCAGCAATCGACTGGTTGCTCCGGAGCAAACTGCCCACCACTCCCGTGAAATGCGAGTGGGCGGATCTTCGCCCGCTGGGGACGCCAAAGGGACTCGAAAACCGGATTCGTGCCGCCGTCTACCGCTATCCGTGCGACTTGCTCTTCGTCCACCGCGACGCGGAGCGCGATCCTCGCGAGAATCGCGTCGAGGAAATCAAGACGGCGATCGAAACCACCGGAACGGCCGTTCCTTTCATCTGCGTCGTGCCCGTCCGCATGCAGGAAGCCTGGCTGCTCATCGAGGAAGCCGCGATTCGCCGGGCGGCGGGCAATCCCCATGGCAAGGCCAGGCTGTCGCTGCCCAAGCTGCAAGCGATCGAAAAAATCCCGGACCCCAAGGAACTGCTCCATGAGCAACTGCGGATCGCCAGCGAATTGACCGGTCGCCGACTGCGGAGCTTCTCGGCCCATGAACACGCTTTCCGCGTCGCCGAACTGGTCGAGAACTGGGAACCGCTGCGGAAGCTGGCAGCGTTCGCCGCCTTCGAGAGCGAACTGGACGAAGTGCTGCAAGCGATGCCGGGCGAATAGGCGAATCTCGATCCTGTGATGCCTTCCCGGTCACCAGGCCGCGACCGACGCTTCTCCCTCCGAGCGCCGCGCCGTTCGCTCGCTTTCCCCTGGCGCGGTGCTATAAATGACCGCGTGGCATCGCTCCTTTCCCCGAGGCACGGCATGTTCCAGGTGACCCGCGAGATCCGCTTCTGCTACGGCCACCGCCTGCTCAACTACGACGGCAAGTGCAGGCACCTCCACGGGCACAACGGCAGGGCCGTCATCTCCCTCCGCTCCGAGTCCCTCGACCCCCTCGGCATGGTCGTCGACTTCTCCCAGATCAAGAAGGTCGTCGGCTCGTGGATCGACGCCAACCTCGACCACCGCATGATCCTCCACAAGGACGACCCGGTGCTGCCCACCCTGCAAGCCCAGGGCGAGCCGGTCTTCCTCATGGACGTCAACCCCACCGCCGAGAACCTCGCCAAGCTGATCTTCGACCACGTCAGCGCCAGCGGCTTCCCCGTCGTCGAGGTGAAGCTGTGGGAGACCGAGGACGCCTTCGCCATCTACTCGCGCTAGCGCGCCGCGCCGGAATCGGAGAACCGCATGGACCGTGCCGACGCTTTCGCCCTGTTGACCGAGCATGTGCAGGACGCGGGGCTGCGGCGCCACATGCTCGCGGTCGAGGCGGCCATGCGCGCCTACGCCCGCAAGCTCGGCGAGGACGAGGAAGCCTGGGGCCTCGCCGGCCTGATGCACGACTTCGACTACGAGCGCTGGCCCAACCCGCCCGACCATCCGCTGAAAGGCTCGGCCATTCTTCGTGAACGGGGCTGCTCCGAGACCGTCATCCATGCCATCCTGTCGCACGCCGACTACTTGCAGGACCAGTTCCCGCGCGTCAGCCCGCTCGACAAGGCCCTCTACGCCTGCGACGAGCTGACCGGCCTCATCGTCGCCGCAGCGCTGGTGCGGCCCAACGGCGTGCAGGATTTGACGGCCAGCAGCGTCAAGAAGAAGATGAAGAGCAAAGGCTTCGCCCGCACCGTCAATCGCGACGACATCCACCGCGGCGTCGCCGACTTCAGTGTTGATCTCGGCGAGCACATCCAGTTCATCATCGACGCGCTGAAGCCGCACGCCGCCGAGCTGAGCCTGCTGACGGGCACGGTCGCGGAAAGCGAGGAGTGAACGGCTCAGCCCGTTTTTCTCGCGATTTTAGCCACAGAGGACACCGAGAGAGGCAGGAAGAGAATGCGATAGAATGATCCTGCTCGCCCGCGCTGAAGTGATCCATGTCGCGAATCCCGCTCCCTGTCTTTCTCGGTGTTCTCGGTGGCCTCTGGGGCTAATGTTTTGGAGCATGCGCATTGGAGCATGCAACGGCCATCCTCGGGAAGCGAAACATGACGGAAGCGAAGAACGCGGTCGTGCTGCTGAGCGGCGGGCTGGACTCGACGACGGTGCTGGCGATCGCGCAGCGCCAGGGCTACCGCTGCCACGCGCTGACGATGCAGTACGGCCAGCGGCACGCCATCGAGATCGACGCCGCCCGTGTCATCGCGGCGAAGATGAGCGTGGCGAAGCACCTTGTCATGCCGATCGACCTGCGCGCGTTCGGCGGGTCGGCCCTCACCAGTGACTTGGCCGTGCCGAAGGACCGCCCGCTCGATGCGATGAGCCACGGCATCCCCGTCACCTACGTCCCGGCGCGCAACACCATCTTCCTGTCGTTCGCCCTCGCCTGGGCCGAGACGCTGGGGGCGGTCGATCTGTTCATCGGCGTCAACGCCCTCGACTACTCCGGCTACCCCGACTGCCGGCCCGAATATATCGCCGCGTTCGAGCGCCTCGCCAACCTGGCGACGAAGGTCGGCGTCGAGGGCGCCCGCTTCAAGGTCCACACGCCGCTCATCGACATGAGCAAAGCCGACATCGTCCGGCGCGGCCTGGAATTGGGCGTCGATTTCCGCCTGACCACGTCGTGCTACGACCCCGCTCCCGACGGCAAGGCGTGCGGCCGCTGCGATTCTTGCCTGCTGCGGCTGATGGGCTTCGCGGAGAACCACACAAACGACCCGCGCGAGTACTTCAAGGCAGACTAACCACAGAGGCACAGAGTACACAGAGCAAGGGCAAAGAGGGGAAGCCGCAGGCGCAGGAACCGCGACCGGCAGAGACGGCGGCCAAACCGCGCGATCGCGCGATTGACTTCTGCATCCACTTTTCTCGCTGTTTCCGGCCCGACGTTTGCTTGAAATCCGTGGCGTTCGTCGTGCGCCAGCCGTAGAATGCCACGGCATCGACGCACCCCCCGCAGCCGCTGTGATGGCGGCTTTTTCGCTGGTCCAACCCCCCTTCCACGGAGAATCCCCCATGTCGAATCTCTCGCGTCGCCAGTGGCTTCAGCGTGCTGGCGTGTCGGCGGCGGCGCTGGCTGTCGGCGGCGCCGCGTTCGCGCAACAGCCTGCGGCTCAGCCCGCCCAGCCTCCCGCCGGGCCGTTCACCCTGCCGCGCCTCCCCTACGCCAACGACGCGCTGGCGCCGCACATCGACGCCCGCACGATGGAGATCCACCACGACCGCCACCACCAGGCGTACGTCACCGGGCTGAACGCCGCCGTCGCGGGCAACGCCGAGCTGTCGCGCATGCCGATCGACCAGCTCCTGCGCGGCATCGCCAACGTGCCGATGGCCATTCGCCCGCGCGTCATCAACCACGGCGGCGGGCACTACAACCACACCATGTTCTGGGAGACGATGGCGCCCAATGCGGGTGGCACGCCGACCGGCCCGCTCGCCGAGGCCATCAACACCACCTTCACCAACTTCGACACCTTCAAGCGCCAGTTCGGCGAAGCAGCGACCACGCGCTTCGGCAGCGGCTGGGCCTGGCTCGTCCATGCCAACAACCGCCTGGAGATCGTCAGCACCGCCAACCAGGACTGCCCGCTGATGGAAGGCAAGTTCCCGATCCTCGGCCTCGACGTGTGGGAGCACGCCTACTACCTGAACTACCAGAACCGCCGACCCGACTACATCACCGCCTGGTGGAACGTCGTCAACTGGCCCGCCGTCGCCATGCGCTACACCCGCGCCCGCGCGTAGACCGATAGGCCCCTGAGCCCGAAGCGCGAGCGAGGCAACCCGCGCGATGATGCAAAGCAGGTCGTGACGTGTCGGGGCTGCCGATGCGCAGCGAGGAACGCGCGGCTCTCGCTGCGCGAGTCGCCGCGTCCCTCTTCCCGCATCGCCGCGCGGAGTGCCTCGCTCGCGCTTCGGGCTCAGAATCTCGCACCACCCACGCCCGCGCCGATCGCGCGGGCGTTTCGCTGCGCGGCGTTGCATGCGAACGACGCATTCGCGACAATGAGCGAAACGAAAGGAGCCTGCCATGTCGTCGCGGGTTGACGAGCTTCTCGCAGCGTTCGACGCGGACCTTCCCCTGTCACGGGCACGGACGATCCCGAGCGCCTGGTACTTCGACGCCGAGCTGCACCAGTTGGAGCGGCGGAAAGTTTTCGGCGCGAGCTGGCAGTACGCCGCCCGCGCCGACCAACTCCGCGCGCCAGGATCGTTCGTGACGTTCGACCTGGCGGGCGAGCCGATCCTTTTGGTGCGCGACGAGGCGGGGACGCTGCGAGCGCTGCACAACGTCTGCCGGCACCGCGCCGCCCAGGTCATCAACGAGCCGTGCGGCGTCGCCACGAAGCTGCGCTGCCGCTACCACGGCTGGACCTACGACCTGACGGGAAGACTGCGCGGCACGCCGGAGTTCGACGGCGTCGAAGAGTTCGTCAAGGACGAGCAGGGCCTGCCGCCGCTGGCCGTCGACACCTGGGGGCCGTTCGTCTTCGTCCACCAGGGGACGCCGAAAATCTCCCTCGCGGAACATCTCGCGCCGTTTCCCGCGATGATGGCCGACATGGCGCTCGGCCAGCTCCATTTCTTCGAGCGCCGCGAATATGAACTCGCCTGCAACTGGAAGGTGTTTGTCGACAACTACCAGGACGGCGGCTACCACGTCAACACGGTGCATCCCGCCCTGGCCGGCGCCCTCGACTACCGCCACTACCGCACCGAGAACTTCGCCCACAACGGCGTGCAGATCAGCCCGCTGAAAACGTCCGACGACCCGTCGGTGAGCAAGGTCCGGGCCGGCACGCACGCCTACTACTGGTGGCTGTTCCCGAACTTGATGGTGAACGTGTACCAGGGCGTGATGGACACGAACCTGGTGCTGCCGCTCGGCCCCGACCGCTGCCGGGTGATCTTCGACTTCCATTTCGCCGACGTGGCAGGTGAAGACGCGAAGCGCTTCAACGCCGAGAGCATCGCGGTGGCTCATCAAGTGCAGATGGAGGACATGGGCGTCTGCGCCGAGGTGCAGCAAGGCCTGAAAAGCACGTCGTACGACACCGGCCGCTTCAGCGTGCGCCGCGAGTCGGGCGGCTACCACTTCCACCAGCTGCTGGCGAAGGCGCTGCGTTCGTAGAATGAGCGAATCTCTGAAAAAAACAAAGGCAGCCAAGGAGATTTGACATGCGGCTAACAAGCATCCGCTACAAGGAGTACGAGGGACGCGATCGGGAGTGGGTTCTCAACGACCTGACCCTTGGGCAACGGAACCTGATTGTGGGCAGAAACGCGACTGGAAAAACGCGCACGCTCAACATCATCAGCGGCCTTGCCAAAATGCTGTCGAGGCAAATCTCGACAGCATTGATTTCTGGTGACTATACCGCCCACTTCGATCATGATGGCAGTGAGGCAATTTATCATTTTCAAATTGAAGATGAACGGGTGATTGAAGAAAGCTATTCATTTGCTGGCGAGACACTCCTGAAGCGCGCTGACAACGAGGTTGGCAAGATTTTTGCAAAGGAGATAGGAAGGCAAATCTCATTCCATCCGCCTGACAATGAACTGGCAGCAGTGGTTCGGCTCGATGACATTCAGCATCCCTTCCTGCAACCGTTGCATGACTGGGGCGCATCCGTTCGGCACTACCAATTCGGCGGCCCGCTTGGGAAGGACAGCTTCGTTATTATTGTGCCAAAAGGGGCGCAGCCAACGCCGAAAGAGGCGGATGACAACGACGGGTCGCAAGTCGTCGGAATTTATCGCAAGGCCGTGAAGGAATTCGGAGAGGCTGCCTTCAAGCAAACGATGCTGCGCGACCTGGAGAGCGTCGACTACCCGGCGACCGATGTCGGCGTCGGGCCGCCCAGCTCGGTGCGTGGGCTGCCGAGCGAAGTGGTCGGCCTGTGGGTCAAGGAAAAGGGGCTGAAATCGGCCACCGACCAGCACACGATGTCGCAAGGGATGTTCCGCGTGCTGTCGCTGCTCACGTTGACCAACTACCTCGTGATGGCCCGCAAGGCGGGCTGCATCCTCGTGGACGACATCGGCGAGGGGCTGGACTTCGGCCGCTCCTGCCAGCTCATCGACCTGCTCCGCGAGAAGGCGGGCCGCTCGATGGTCCAGCTCGTCGTCTCGACGAACGACAAGTTCGTCATGAACCGCGTCCCGCTCGAGGAATGGTCGGTCCTGCAACGGCGCGGCGGCGAGGTGCGCGTGCTGAACTTCGCGAACTCCCGCGAGCTGTTCGAGGAGTTCAAGTTCACCGGCCTCAGCAACTTCTCGTTCCTGGAGATGGACTTCGCCAGCGGCGCACCGGAGGCGGTCGCCCATGAATAAACTCGCCGTTTTCGTCGAGGGATACACGGAGATGGTCTTCGTCGAGAAGCTCATCGAGGAGATCGCGGGGCGGAACAAGGTCCAGATCGAGAAACGCAGGATCAGCGGCGGCAGCAACATCCCGCGCCGCATGAAGCTCATCCAGGCGGCCCAGCCCGACAGCGGCCACGAGTACTATGTGATGATCGTCGACTGCGGCGGCGACCGGCAGGTCAAGTCGCGCATCGTCGAGGAGCACGAGAATCTCACGAAGGCGAACTACGTCGGCATCGTCGGCCTGCGCGACGTGCGGCCCGACTTCACCCGCGCCGACCTCCCGAAGCTGGAGGCCGGGCTGCGGATTAGGACTTCACTCTGCCCCGTCGATTTCGTCCTCGCCGTGATGGAGATCGAAGCGTGGTTCCTGGCCGAAGCGAGCCATTTCCCACGCATCGACCCGGCGCTCACGGCCCAGGCGATCCACGCCGCGCTGGGGTTCGATCCGCATCTCGACGACATGGAGCTGCGCGAGAAGCCAGCCGACGACCTGGACCAATGCTACGCGCTCGCCGGGCAGCAATACCGCAAAGGGAACGCTCCCACGACGGTGGCCGTGTTGGATTTCGCTGCGGTCTATCTCGCGCTTCGCGCCAAGTTCAACTCCCTCGACCGTCTCGTGTCGCACCTCGAAACGTTCCTGACCTCGTAGCCCGGCGGCTGCGAATCGCTCCGTGATCGCCCCTTCCATAGAACATCGGGAAAACCTCACCACGGTTCGACGGAAGGGGCGGGCATGTTCGACTTCGCAGCGCTGCGCGGGCAGTTTCCGGGGCTGTTGCAGACGCG
>JAYSSW010000731.1:0-3436 GCA_043720335.1 Planctomycetia bacterium | reverse complement strand
CAAATCTTCGACGTGAAACTGAAAGCCGGGGTGAAGTACGTCTTCAACCTCGACAGCAACGACTTCGACACCCTCATCCGGCTTGAGGACGAAAGCGGCAAGCAACTTGCCGTCGACGACCACAGCGGCGGCGACAAAAGCGCCCGCCTGGTCCACACCGCCGCCGCCGACGCCACCTACCGCGTCGTCGTCAGCAGCTTCCGCCCGAACCGCTTCGGCGCCTTCACACTCACGGTTCGCCGCGCCGGCGACGGCAAGTAGCAACACGTTTCATGATCGATGCCAAAGGCCAGCGTGATGCTGGCCTTTCGCGTTTCAAGAACCCATCGTCGAACAAGTCTCATTCTCGACCAATAATTGAACGATTTGACAACGCAAGCAATCAATCGTTCAAATTAGGCCCTGCGAAATCGGATATGAGACTCCCCTTGATTCTCCGTTAGCCGCAACTCATTAGTTGACTTGATGTTGCAAACCTTTCAAATTCCGCATTCCGATGCTGTCGCGAATAAAATCGCACCTTGCACGAATTGTTTCAAGTTTTATGGTGGATTCGGAGAAAATCCTGCTTGCAACTTTATCATGAATCAGCTAGGATTCTATTGTCCCGCTGGACAGGTTGCATCGGTGACTGGGCGACGCCGAAGTGATCGACAGCGGGACATTTTTTTATGCGCCCAGCTTTTCTCCCGCCCAAACCATGACCGACCAAGAGCCGAGCCTTTCTGAAGCGGACGTGCCCGCCGACCCGCTGGCGCTGTTCGCGTCGTGGTTCCGCGAAGCCCACGAAGCGGCGCTCGTCGAGCCGGCCGCGATGACGCTGGCGACCGCCACGCCCGACGGACTGCCCTCCGCGCGGGTCGTGCTGCTGCGCGGCTTCGACGAGCGCGGCTTCGTCTTCTTCACGAACTACGACAGCCACAAGGCGAACGAACTCGCCGCCAACCCGCACGCGGCGCTGGTGCTGCTCTGGGCGCCTTTGCAGAGGCAGATCCGCATCGAAGGCGCCGTCGGAATGGCGAGCGCGGCGGAGTCGGACGCCTATTTCGCGAAACGGCCGCAGGGGCATCGCCTGGGGGCGCTGGTGTCGCCGCAGAGCCAGGTCATCCCGTCGCGCGAATATCTCGAAACGCGGCTCGCCGAGCTGGAGGTGAAGTACCCGCCCGGCGTCGAGGTGCCACGCCCCGAAACGTGGGGCGGTTTCCGCGTCGTGCCTTCTCTCATCGAGTTTTGGCAGGGGCGCCGCAATCGCTTGCACGACCGCCTGCGTTTTCGGCGCCAGCCCGACGGCGGCTGGGTTCTCGAACGGCTCGCCCCGTGACGCCCTTGGAAAACCCCGCCGATTCGCTAGGAAAAGGACGGGAGCCGCTCCGAGGGAAACCAAGCACGATGGCGATGTCACACGCATCGAAGGAAGCTCTCGACGCCTTGTTGCCGGGCGTCGTGGGGGACAGTCCCGCCATGCGCGCGGTGTACCGTCTCACGCGGCTCGTCGCCACCGCCCGCGCCAGCGTCCTGCTCGTCGGCGAGACCGGCACCGGCAAGGAAGTCATCGCCCGCAACATCCACCGCCTCGGACCGCGCTCCGACGGGCCGTATGTCCGCGTCAACTGCGGCGCCCTCACCGAAAGCCTGCTCGAAAGCGAGCTGTTCGGCCACGTCAAGGGCGCCTTCACCGGCGCGGTCGACAACAAGACCGGACGCTTCGAGGCGGCCCACGGCGGGACGATCTTCCTCGACGAAATCAACAGCATGAGCCCGAAGCTGCAGGTGAAGCTGCTGCGCGTGCTGCAGGAGCGCGAGTTCGAGCGCGTCGGCGAGAGCAAAACCATCCGCGTCGACACGCGCGTCATCGGCGCGACGAACGCGTTCCTGGAGGACGAGATTGAGGCGGGCCGCTTCCGCGAGGACTTGTACTATCGGCTCAACGTGGTGCCGATCTACCTGCCGCCGCTGCGCGAGCGCAAGCAGGACATCCCGCCGCTGGCCCGGTTCTTCCTGGAGAAGTACTGCGAGGAGAACCGCCGCGACCCGCCGGAGGTGCCGGCCGGCATCCTCGACCGCATGCAGCACTACGAATGGCCGGGCAACGTCCGCGAGCTGGAGAACTTCGTCGAACGCGCGGTGGTGCTGTCGCACAACATGCCGCTCCAGTTCGAGCACATGGTTCCCGGCCAGGAACGCCGCATGCGCGTCGCGCACGGCAAGCCGGCTGACGTCGACGCGCTCATTCAATCATTGGTCCGAACCGCGATTCAGAAATGGCCCGACGAAGGCAATTTGTGGAAACGGATGATCAGCGGCGTCGAGCGCGAGCTGTTCGAGCAGGTGCTGCCCCAGTGCGACAACGTGCTGGTGAAGGCCGCCGCCAAGCTGGGCATCAACCGCAACACGCTGCACAAGAAGCTCAGCGACCTGAAGCACCCTCTGGTCGCCGGCGCCGAACAGCCGCGCGAAGAGTGATGCTTGCGGAATCCCACGTCGAGAAACAGAAACGTGATGAAAGCCCAGGGACAGCCGTCCCTGGGTAAAGCCCCCCGCGACAAAATCCAACGCCACTCACTGTGTCCTCTGTGACCTCTGTGGCTAAATTCCTCTCCCCTCCGCCGAGGGAACCATGGACCACCTCGACGCGCCGGTGCTGCTCCGCTTCGCTCGGCAGGCGATGGCGACCACGTTCGAAGTGATCCTGCCGTTCGCGACGCCGTCGGCCCATGTGTTCGCGCAGGCCGCCCTCGACGAGATCGACCGGCTCGAAAGCCAGCTCACCGTCTACCGCGACACCAGCGAAGTCAGCGCCGTCAATCGGTTGGCCCATGCGCAGCCGATGCGCGTCGAACGCAACCTGTTCGACTTGCTGGCCCGCTGCCAAACACTGCACGCGGACACCGAAGGCGCCTTCGATCCAGTAATAGGTGCGCTCATCAAAACCTGGGGCTTCCATCGGCGGCAAGGGCAGGTGCCGACGCCGGTGCAGCGCGCATTCGCCTTGTCGCGCAGCGGCATGCAGCACGTCGAACTCGACGAGCAGCGCTGCACGGTTCGCTTCACGCAACCCGGCGTCGAACTCAACTTCGGCAGCGTCGGCAAAGGCTACGCCCTCGACGAAGCGCTGCGGCGCATGCGCGCGGTCGGTCCTGTCGAACACCTGCTGATGCACGGCGGCCACAGCAGCGTCGTCGCCGTCGGCCATGAGAACACCGAGCGCGACGGCTGGGCCGTCGGCCTGACCGACCCGCTGCAGCCGCGCCGACGCCGAGCCGTGCTGCACCTGCGCGACCGCGCCCTGGCGACCTCCGCCGCGACGTACCAGAACCTGACGCACGAAGGCCGCCGTCTCGGCCACCTGCTCGACCCGCGCACCGGCTGGCCCGCCGAGGGAACGCTGAGCGCGACCGTCACCGCCCCGACCGCCGCCGAAGCCGACGCGCTGGCG
>JAYSSW010000730.1:0-3437 GCA_043720335.1 Planctomycetia bacterium | reverse complement strand
GACGCCGACCCCGCCAGGTTGGTGCGGGCGCTGAACGGGCAGCCAGCGCCGCGTCACTTCGGCGACTTCTCCTTCGCCGTCGCGGCTTGCTGCAGGTCGGCGATGTCGCGGTCGAGCTGGCGCAGCGACTGCATCGTCTTCTCACGCTGGCTGCGCAGCTCCTCCAGGCGGCTGAGCTGGTCCTGCTGCAATCCCGCCGCCAAGCCCATCTTCACGAACTCGCCGCCGGTGATGCGGGCCACCATCGTCTTCAGCGCGGCGCCGAGCTGCGGGTCGGCGAACTGCTCCTCCAGCCGCTTCGGCGTCACCCTCACTGGCTTCGCGGACATGTCGGGCTGCTTGTGGCCGATCTTGCTGCGGTCGAGGAAGCTCATCCGCAGCGCCTCGCGCTGCTCCATCGACAGCGGGAGGTAGTAGCCGTCGGTCGGGTCGATGCCCCAGGCCTTGTCGCCGGCCCGCTTCTGGATGTTGCGGCCGCTGGGGAGGTAGTGGAACGCAGTGGTGACTTTCAACGCGCTGCCGTCGTCGAGTTTGACGATGGCCTGGACGGAGCCTTTGCCGAAGGTGCGGCTGCCGAGGATGACCGCCCGCTTGTTCTCGCCGAGCGAGCCGGCGACGATCTCCGCTGCGGACGCGGTCGTCTCGCAGACGAGGATGGCGAGAGGCAGGTCGGCGAACGGGGCGTCGGCGTCGGCGTCCCACGTCTTCTCCTCGCCGTTGCCCGCCTTGATCGTCAGCAGCTTGCCTTGGGAGAGGAACAGCTTGCACAGGTCGAGCGCTTCGTTGAGCATGCCGCCGGGGCAGTCGCGCAGGTCGAGGATCAGCCCCTTCATGCCGTCCTTCTTCAGACCGCCGAGAGCTTCGCCCAGCTCCTTCGTCGTGTTCCTGCTGAACTGGCTGACATGCACATAGCCGACCTTGTGCTCGGAGTCGAGCAGGAAGTTCCAGCTGTTGTCGGGGTGGCGTTGGAAGCCGAGCACGCTGCGGACGGCGATGGGGCCGCGCGTGATGGCCAGCTCCTCGACGGCGCCGTCCTCGTTGCGCATCACCTTCATCTTGATGACGGAACCCTTCGGCCCCATGATCTTCTTGACCGCGTCCTCAAGGGAGAGGTTCTGCGCCGACTTGCCATCGATGGCGACAATCACGTCGCCGGGCCGCACGCCCGCTTTGATCGCGGGGGAGCCTTCGATGGGGGTGATGACGGTGAGGCGGTTGTCAATCAGGCGGATCTGCACGCCGACGCCGGTGAAGCCGCCCGCCAGCTCCTGCTCGAAGCGCGCCAGTTGCTCGGCCGGAAGGAAACTGACGTACGGGTCCTTAAGGCTTTCGATGACCCCCTTGATCGCGGCTTCTTCGATCGCCTTGGCGTCGATCGGCGTGACGTACTGCTTCTGCAGCGCCTCGGCCACTTCCTTGAAGCGCGACAGGCCGTCGCCATCCTTCGCGGGGGCCTTGTCTTCCTTCTTCTGCTCGGCGGTTTTCGGCTCGCTTTTTTCTTGCGCGAGCGAAGGACAGGCCGAGCCAAGCACGAGCATCGACAGCAGCGACGCCAGCGCGAGCAGGCCGACGAACGCCCCGACACGGGCACGGCGCGTCGGCGGGCGACGGTTGCGGTCGTCGAGCAACGCGACGATGCGGCGGTGCAGGTGCGACGCGCGGGCCATCGCCAACGCGACTGGAGCGGCGTACGTGTCGAGCGGCAGGCCGGTCGTCACCACCAACAGGTGCTCGGCGTAGTCGGTCGCCCGCGCTCCTTCGCCCAGGACCAGGTCGTCGCAGGCGAACTCCTGCTCGGCCCGCTGGCGCGACACGCACAGCCAGGCGAGCGGGTGGAACCAGTACAGCGCCCGCATCAGGTGGGCGGCGAGCTGGGTGAGCCAATCGAGGCGGCGGACATGCGCCAGCTCGTGCAGCAGCACCAGGCGTAGGCGCTCCTCGGACCACCGCTTCGCTTCCTGCGGCAGCAGCACGACGGGACGCAGCAGGCCCCACGTCATCGGCATCGCCTTGCCGGGATGGCCCAGCAGCACGATCGGCCGGCGGATGCCCCGCTCGGCGGCGAGGTCGTTGACGAGGTTCGCGATGCCCGGCTCTTCGTCCATCGGTTCGCTCTGACGGCGCAGGCGGGCGAGGCACGCGAAGCCGAGGCCGAGCCACACCAGCGAGGCGACCACGCCGAAGCCCCAGGCGACGACGAGCCACGCGCCCCACGCCACCGGCGTAGCTGTTGGCGCCGGCGCGAGGGCGAGACGCGGCGCGGGAGTGTCCGACTGCGGCAGCCGCTGCGGCGACTGGTCACGGCTCGCCATCAGCACCACCAGCGACTCGGCCAGCTTCGGCGCGTCGGTCGCGACACAGTTGTTGGTTTGCGCCGGCGCGAGAACGATGCCCGGCAGCGCGATCGTCGGCAGCAGCAGAGACAACAGCGGCAGCACCAGCAGCGAAAGCGCCGTCGCCGACCAGGCGAGATGCCGGCGCGCCGCCGACGAGCGCCGCAGCGCCGTCGCGGCGAGCCAGGCGACGACGAGCAGGACGGTCCCCTTGGCTGCCGCGTCGGCGAGCCAGGGGGCGAAACGCGAGGTCGATTCCAGGAATGCAGCGGGCATGGTTACTTTCCTTTCTTGCGGGCCAGGCGGATCAGCTCCACGAGTCGTTCGAGTTCGTCGTCGGAAATGTCGGCGGAATTGTCGCCGAGGGCGGCGGCGACCGCCTTCTCCAGCGAGCCTTCGAAGAACGTGTCGAGCACGCGGCGCAGCGCCGACTTCGCCGCCTGCGTGCGTGGCCGGACGGGGAAGTAGACGTAGCTGAGGCCGTCCTGGCGGTGCTTGAGGTGGCCTTTCTCCTCAAGGATGCGCAGGAGGGTGCGCACCGCCGTCTTGCTGGGGGGGTCGGCCATCTCCTCCAGCACCTCGACGGCGGTCGCCTTGCTGCGCCGGTAGACGATCTCCATGATCTGGCGCTCGCGGCGGCTGAGCGGGTCGGCGGACGGGTCGTTCATGCGGGTTCCCTGCGATGGATCAAAGGCACGCGCCCTGGGCGCCGGCGCGGCCGGGAAAAACGAGA
Source organism: Planctomycetia bacterium (assembly GCA_043720335.1). Classification (GTDB taxonomy): domain Bacteria; phylum Planctomycetota; class Planctomycetia; order Gemmatales; family Gemmataceae; genus JAYSSW01. The sequence continues at coordinate 371 of JAYSSW010000730.1, read as the reverse complement.
GGTGCTAAATTTTTAACCGAAGCCGGCGGCGCGGTCAAGGGCAAAGGCCAAGATTTTGGCATGTAGTGGCGGGTGAGCGGGCTGCGCCGGAACTGCACCGAGGTCAACAAGCACCGGCACGATCCAGTCGTGCCCCACACAGCCGATTCCGTCGCGCCCTGGCGCTTCCGGCACGATCCAATCGTGCCCCACGGAGTCGCGTTGTGGCCGAACAAGGGATAACTAAGCCGCTCCCCTGGGGAGCGGAATTCCATGTTTCACCGATATAGGATGACGCATTCCGAGGCGCGGCAGCGGGCAGCGACATCAAGCCCGCTGCCGTCTGAGGCGGCGGGGTCGGCGCCATGCATAGTTTGACCCCGCCGCCTCAG
>JAYSSW010000729.1:0-7228 GCA_043720335.1 Planctomycetia bacterium | reverse complement strand
GTCCCCCTCCGTGCTCGCCCGCGGCACCCCTCCGCATCCGGCGTCTCGGAAAGTCGCTCGGAATTCTTGAATGGAAAGCGCGCGGAACATAACCGCCTGCCCGAAGGAATCAAGCCCAACTGCATGGACGCGATGCGAGACAGGAAGAACGAACCGCAGAGTCGCAGAGGAAAAGGCGGAGAAAGGCAGAGGGAGAAAAAAAGCCGCAGGCGCAGGAGCCGCGACCAGCAGGGAGCGGGGAAGCGCGCGGCGCTGCAAAAAAAGCCGTGTCGTCTTCCGTTGTGCGGCGCCCAGCGAGTCGCTGGCCTTCTGAGCCCGAAGCGCGAGCGAGGCCGACCCGCGCGACGGTCGCAAGGGAAGCGTCTCCCGTTCGACGATGCGCAGAGAGTCGCGGCTCTCGCTGCGCGAGTCGCCGTTCCCGTGGCCCACACCGTCGCGAGGCTTTCCTCGCTCGCGCTTCGGGCTCAGGGCTTAGGACCAAGAGAAGGAACGATCTAGATGAAGGCAGTTCCTTGAGAGGAGCGTTTCCCTTCGTTCGGCGCTCCGGCTCGGCCCGCCGTCACTTCCACGGCGTCTCGGCGATGCGCAGGTTGCGGAAGCTGAGGTTCGTCGTCGGGTCGTGGCCCTGGATGCTGAGGTGGCCGCCGTTGGAGTAGCAGCCGGTGCGGGCGTTGTCGCCGCTGGGGCGGTGGTCGGTCCAGTCGGCCACTTGCACGCCGTTCACCCACGTCGCGAAATGGTTGCGCTGGGCGGAGATCGTCATGCGGAACCATTCGCCGTCCTTCGACATCTCCTTGCGCGCGGGCTGCCGGCGGTAGATCGCGCCGGTGCCGTAGTCGACGGCGGTCCCCTTGATCTTGTGCTTGGCGACCAGCTGGTGCGACATCGGGTCGTGCTCCTCGACGACGTAGTCCTGCGTGGCTTCCGGCGTGAACTGGTTGCGGATCTGCGCCTCGTAGCCGTTCTGGTACTCGCCGTCGCGGCAGCGGAAAAAGACGCCGCTGTTGAGGTGCTTGCCGTGGCTGATGCACTCCAGTTGCAGGATGAAATTCTTGTACATGCCCGTGGTCTGCAGGTCGCCAGGGCCGTCCTTCACGTTGATCGCGCCGTCGGCGACAGTGAATTTCGACTTGTACTTGTCGCCAGGGAAGACCTTCCAGCCGGCGAGATCCTTGCCGTTGAAAATTGACTTCGCGCCGGTCGGCCTGAGCTTGACGTTGCGCAGTTCGAGGCGGGTGTCGCCGTCGATTTCGAGCTTCAGCGTGCAGGGTGCGGGGTCAGCCTTGCCGTTCCTGACGAACGACTCGTCCTTGCCGTCGGCGGTGCGGTAGGTGCTGGCGAGCTTGCATTCGCCGCTGGCGGCCTGGGTCAGCACGGCGCGCAGGTGGATCCATTCCTCAGGGGGCTGCGTCGCGAAGAACGTCAGCGAGAACGACTTGGGCAGCCCGGCGAAAATGAGCCGCGCGTCGCCGACGCTGGTGCAGCGGAAGTCGCATTCCAGCTCGAAGTCGTTCCAAGGCGTGGTGTTCGCGACCGACATCGTCTGGCCCTTGACGGTGCTGAGCCGCAGGCCGGCGTCCTTCGCCTCGAAGCCGGGCTTGCCGAGCGCCGATTGCAGCGACCAGCCGAAGGGGGTCTCGCCGTCGAACAGCAGCAGCCAGCCGTCGGCCAGTTCCTTGGGCGTGAGCGAGTTCGGCTTCGCCTGGTCCTGGGCGAAGGCCGACGGGACGAGCAGCAGCACCGCGACGAGGAGAGCGAACGCACGCATGGCGACTCCAGCAAGGGTTGAGGATGCCCGCGATTCTAACCCGCCTTCGCCGCGAAAGCGAAACCGCAATTGTCATTGCGCTGGGGGCGAGGGGGGTATCCCATGTCGGGGATCAACAAGCCATCGAAAGCCCAGGGATGGCTATCCCTGGGGAATCGCATACCCAGGGATAGCCATCCCTGGGGAATCGCATACCCAGGGATAGCCATCCCTGGGCTTTCGGCGTTTTCACTTCTCTTGACGTGGGACAGCGACGATTGTCCGCTCAGCCCTTCAGTTCGACTGGCAGGCTGGTCGCGTTCGACTGGTAGATGCCGAGGATCAGTTCGACGGCGCGGCGGCCTTCGCTGCCGTCGACGAGCGGGGGTCGGCCCGTCTGGATCGCCTCGACGAAGTCGGCGAGCTGGCGGGCGTGGCCGACGTGCGATATGGCTGCGGGGTTGCTCGACCCGCCCGACGCGCCGGTCTTCTGGGCGAAGTGATGACGAAGCGCTTCGTCGTCGCTGGTTTCGCTGGCGAACTTCCACAGCAGCACGTCGTCCTGTTCGACGACGGCCGAGCCGTGGTCGCCGTGCAGGGCGATGGTTTTGGGCAGGCCGGGCCAGACGCTGGTGGTCGCCTGGATGACGCCGAGAGCGCCGTTCTTGAAGCGCAGGCAGGCGGCGGCGGTGTCCTCGACCTCGATGCGCTCGTGGGCGAGCATGGCGGTGAAGCCCTGGACGTGCGTCGCCGGTCCCATCAGCCACAATAGCAGATCGACGTTGTGGATCGCCTGGTTCATGAGGGCCCCGCCGCCGTCGAGCGCTTGGGTGCCTTTCCACCCCCCCTCGTCGTAGTACGACTGCGGCCGCCACCATTTGCAGGTCGTCTCGCCGAGGGTGAGCTTGCCGAAGCGCCCGGCCGTGACGGCTTTTTTCAGCTCCTGGTTGGCGTCGCCGAAGCGCGACGGGAAGATCGTGCAGAGCTGCACGCGGTTCTTGGCGCACGCTTCGATGATGCGGTCGCAGCGGTCAAGGGTTATCTCCAGCGGTTTCTCGACGACGACGTGCTTGCCGGCGCTGGCGGCTTGGACCGCGGGTTCCATGTGGGCGCCTGACGGTGTCGTGATGACGACCACGTCGACGCCGGGCCGCTTCAGCAGGTCGCCGAGGTCGGTGGCCAGCTCGCAGTCCAGGCCGAGTTCGTCCTTCATCTTCTGCGCGCTCGCCACGGAGCGGCTGACGACGCCGACCAGCTTCGCTTCCGGCACGTCGGCGATGGCGCGGGCGTGGAAGCGGGCGATCATGCCGCAGCCAACGATGACGAATCCCAGCATGGCGGAACCTCGGAGGGAAGAGAGCAGACAAATCAACGGATCGCTTCAGGCGTTTGCAGCGGCGAGCGGCGCGGCGTAAGCCCGCCGTGAAAATGGCCGATGGATGTTGGATGCTGTCGACGAACCGTTTCACGGCGGGCTTACGCCGCGCCGCTCGCCTTCGGTCGCGAGGCAACATGGACGTCGCTCAGCGGAACTCGACGTGCGTCTTCGGGGCGAAGCACGCGCCGCCGACCACGGTGCCGACGACGCCGGCGATGCTGAAGAGCCACTCGAAGGCGGGCGCCATGAGCCAGCTGCCGACGTAGGTGTTCAGGATGCCGAGCAGGTCGGCGGGCAGGCCCTGGGCGATCAGGAAGGCGCGGCAGCCCCACAGCCCGCCGAGCACGCTGCCGCCGACCGCCGCCACCGCCATGAGGATGCGCAGGGGCCAGGTCCAGCGCACATTCCCCTGCATCGCCACGCACGCCATGATGAAGCCGTAGAACCCGTGGGCGATGGCGAGGTTGGGCGAAAGCCCGCGGTTGCCCTGGGCGAAATGCCACTGCAGGTACAGGCTCCACGCCGCCGTCCCGACCAGGAACATGGTCGCAAGCCGCAGCAGCACCGTCGACAGCGGCACGACCGGGGCGGTCGGCACGCGGTGCTTCTCGGCGTGGACCGCCTGCTTCTGCCAGCAGCCCAGGCAGACGCAATGGAAGATCCGTTCGAGCTGCATCACCTCGGTCGCGTCGGTCTCGCGGCACTTCTGGCACACCGGATGCTCCGACGCGCCGTGGGCGTGGAAGTCCTCGGCGATCATCACCGGGATGGCGAGGAAGCGGTCCTCGCCGACCGACGCGAGGTGCTGCTCTTCCACGCGCAACAAGCAGCCGGAGTCGGTCTCGACGACGCCGCGCAGCCACGAAGTCCGCAGCCCGCTGGCGGCGAAGTGCTCGAAGCTGGCGAAGCCGCCGAGGATGGCGCGGTGCAGGTCGGCGGCGGGGGCGTAGCAGAAGATGTGGATCTCGTCGCCCCAGATCATGACCTGGAAGCCGACGCCGCGCACCATGCCGCGCGCCTCGTCGATGTCGGGGAACCAGCGCAGGCCGTGCTCCTCGGCCAATTCCTGGATCTGTTCGCGAAGCACCTTGCGGGACATGTCGGGCACTCCCATGAACCAGCGCGACGTTTCGAGTTCCGTTTAGCCGTTCGCCTACGGCGAGCGCGGGCGCAACGCACGTCGAAAAACAAAATCGCGGCATGGCGCCCGGTCCGCGCTCGCCGTAGGCGAGCGGCTAAACTTCGCGAGGTCACGCCTTGTACTTCGGGTGCGTCACCAGGTAGCGCTGCACGCGGTCGCTGCGGGTGATCGCGTCCTTGAGGAACGCGACGGCTTCCTTCAACCGTTCGTCCGGTTCGGCGCAGCTGAAGCGCAGGAAGCCGCGGCCCGCCGGGCCGAAGCACTCGCCCCCCAGGCAGGCGACCCCCTTGGCGTCGTCGGCGGCTTCGAGCAGGAACATCGCCAGGCCGTGCGACGTGATGCCCAGCCGCTCGCAGATCGGCGCCACGTTCGGGAAGACGTAGAACGTGCCGGCCGGCATGAGGACCGTCACGCCGTCGACCGTCTTCAGTTCGTTGACCAGCAGCTCGACCTTCTTGTGGAAGCGCTGCATCACCTCGTCGCGCTCGGCGTCGTCGCGGCGCAGCGCCGCTTCGCCGGCGAGCTGGACGATGGGAGGAACGCAAGAGAGCGAGGTGTTGATCATCTTGCCAATCGACTCGATGATGCGCGGGCTGCTGACGGCGTAGCCGAGCCGCCAGCCGCTCATGCTGTACGACTTGCTGAAGGTGTAGCAGGCGACCGCCTGGTCGAGCATGCCGGGCTGGGCGAGGAACGGGTGGTGCTTGCCGGTCCAGACCATGTGGTTGTAAGGCTCGTCGCTGAAGACCGCGATGTTGCGGCCGCGCACCAGGTCGGCGATCGCTTTCAAGTCGCCTTCGGTGGCGACGCCGCCGGTCGGGTTGTGCGGCGAGTTGAGGAAGATCGCCTTGGCGCGCGGCGTCTGCTTGACGAAGCGTTCCACGTCGTCGAGGTTGGGGCGGAACTGCGTTTCCTGCTTCAGATGCGAAAGCACGATCTGCCCGCCGCGCCGTTCGATGTTGGGGGCGTAGGTCGGGAAGGCGGGGCTGAACAGCAGCACGGCGTCGCCCTGGTCGAGGAACGCCTCGCAGAAGAACTGCTCGAAGACCTTCGCCCCCGGCCCGACCACCACGTTTTCGGCCGTGATCTGGATGCCGTATTCCTTCTGGTAGGTGGCGGCGACGGCGTCGCGGAAGCTCAACAGGCCGAGCGAGGGGCAGTAGTGCGTCTGGTTGTCGTGGATCGCCTTGGCGCCCGCTTCAAGGGCGCTGGCGGTGCTGTTGAAGGGGCTGTCGCCGATCTGCAGCTCGATGACGTCCTTGCCCTGGGCCTTGAGCCTGCGGGCCACGGCCAGCACGTCGAACGCGGTTTCGGTCGAAAGCCCCCGTGCGAACTGGCTCAGGGACAAAACGGGAGCGGCGGTCGTTGTCATGGCGGCGTCACACCGTCTGCGAGGAAGTTTGGCTGGATGGGGAGATGTTTTATGAGATCGCGCACGAGAGGTGAGAGGGGACCGCGTTCCCGGCTTGCCAGCCTGCACTCAAACGCCGAAGCTGACGGCTGGCTCCACCGCCAGCTCGACTTTGGACACCGCCAGTCCCGCTGCCCGCACTTGCAGGACCGCTGAGCAGATCGCTTCCTCCAGGCTCGGCGCCTCGCGGTCGAAATGGACCCACGCCACGCCATCGCAACTCGCGGGAGAGCCGTCATCGCAGCCGCTCGCGAACAATGCGTCGGCGTCCGCTTCGAGGATCTCCGCCACGCCGTCCAGCACCACGTCGAACTCGTAGGTTTTCATGCGACACCTCCGCCAAGGTAGGTTGTTGGCTCAATGCGGGCAGGCGTCCAGGAGACGCCGAATGTAACGCGCGTGTTTTTCAGGCACGCGAGGAGTGCCGTAAACCGTGACGATACAACCCCCTCTTGTCCCGGCCTTGCAGTACAATCGTCCCCAGGAATGAGCACGAGCAGAAGATTTGACCAGCCGCCAGCCTCGTGCCAGGGCTTCGTCCACCTCCGCCCGAATGTGCTTGTTCGGGTGATCGTTCATGTTGGACCTGAAGGCAAGGGGCAGGATCAAAGGGGACGGCCTGCGCAGGCTCGCGGCTGGGAATTGCGGATGAATGCTCCCGCCCCCGCTCACGACTTGTTGTTGATGGTCTGGTGCAGCGGCTTGATGACGGCGGGGAGCAGGTGGCTGTCGACGATCTCCTGGGCCAGCTTGCGCTGCTGGCGGTACGCGTCCACGAACGGACGCTGCCCCTGCCGGCTCCAGTACTGCCTGACCGTGAAGTAGACGCTGATCGGCGCCTCCGGGAACTGGTTCGTGCGGATCTGGTACGCGCTCGTCCGCGTCTCGATGTTCATCCGGCATTGCAGCCGGCAGGTGTCGTCCAGGGCCAGCATGAACGATGGCTCGCAGCCCAGGATACGCGCGCCGGGCATGTTCAGCAGCCCGTCGAACGTGCTGTTCAGCCCCAGCGCCTCGGCGACCAGCTCGTCGTGGTTGCCCGCGTAGCCCAGCTCGAACAGGAACAAGACGTCGAACGCCTCGCAGTTGATCGGGCCGATGTCGAGGTGGTACGGCGCCATCTCCAGCAGCCTCTCGTGCAGCGCGTCGGCGTCCTCCAGCGTCGGGGGGTTGACGTGCCCGGAGGTGAAGCGGCGCGGCTCCAGGCCGGCCCAGCGGTAGCTGCCGCCCGCGCGCTCCTCCTCCAGCACGAACTCGCCCCCCTCGCGGGTGTCGAAGTCGATCATCGTGGGGAAGGTCTTCTGCACGCTGTTGAAGAAGTGCAGCACCGTCTCGCGGTTCGTGGGCAGCTCCATCTTCGTGTTGACGTAGGCGCACACGGTGAAGTCATCGCACCAGGAGCTGTAGGGGGTCATCGTCGCCGGTCCTCGCGGGAATGGGGCCTGCTACATTTTTCGCTTTTCGCCCGCGAAATGCAAGCCTTGCCGCGCAGGAATGCGCCGCAAGCGCGAACCCAAGCCCCACCATGAGCGCAGCGATTGGTGGGGGTCG
>JAYSSW010000728.1:0-3438 GCA_043720335.1 Planctomycetia bacterium | reverse complement strand
GCGGTGATCCGCAAGATCCAGGGGAAGTACTACATCGAGGACTTGAAGAGCCGCAACGGCACGTTCCTGAACAACAAGGAAGTGACGACGCGGACGCTGCTCAAGGACAACGACAAGGTCAAGGTCTGCGACAACGTGCTGTCGTTCCACGAGACGGCGCCGAAGCCGGCGCTGCCCGAGGCGATGCGGAAGGGGCCGGCGGAGGAGGCGGACGACGACGGCTCGACGGTCGAGGCGACGATCGACAAGACGGCCAAGCAGGTGCTGGAGGCGGCGCCTTCGGAGAAGCTGTCGCTGCTGCTGGAGATCGCCAGCGACCTGAACCAGACGCTGGACGTGGAGCAGCTGCTGCCGAAGATCATCGACAGCATGTTCAAGGTGTTCCGCCAGGCCGACCGCGGATTCATGATCTTCGCGGAGGACGGCAAGCTGATCCCGCGCGTGATCCGCACGCGCCGCGAGGACGAGGACGCCGGGGCGCGCTTCAGCAAGCGGATCGTCAACCGTTGCATCGAGACGGGCGAGTCGGTGCTGAGCGGCGACGCCAGCTTCGACAAGCGGTTCGACCTGTCGCAGAGCATCGCCGACGCGAAGATCCGCTCGGTGATGTGCGCGCCGCTGCGGGCGCCCGGGGCGGGCAAGGCGTTCGGGGTGATCCAGCTCGACACGCAGGACCGGTTCAAGAAGTTCACCGAGGACGACCTGAAGCTGCTGATCGCCGTCGCCGGGCAGGCGGCCGCGTCGATCGAGAACGCGCGGATGCACCAGACCCTGGTCGAGCGCGCCGGGCTGGAGCGCGACCTGCAGATCGCCAAGGACGTGCAGAAGAGCTTCCTGCCCAAGCGCATGCCGACGATGGCGGGCTACGAGTTCTCGGCGTTCTACGAGTCGGCGCAGGAGATCGGCGGCGACTACTACGACTTCATCCCGCTGCCCAACAACCGCTTCGGCGTCATGATCGGCGACGTGGCGGGCAAGGGGGTGCCGGCGGCGCTGCTGATGGCGAAGGTGAGCTCCGACAGCCGCTTCTCGCTGCTGACCGAGCCGAGCCTCGCCGACGCGATCAACAAGCTCAACGAACTGATGCAGGAGGCGGGGCTGCTCGACCGCTTCGTCACGCTCGCCGCCGGGCTGCTCGACCCGCTGACGCACCAGACGACGTTCGTGAACGCCGGGCACATCCTGCCGATCATCTACCGCAGGGCGTCGCACGCCTTCGAGGAGGGTCTGACCCTCGACCAAAGCGGCTATCCCCTGGGAATCGTCGAAGGCATCCCCTATGAATCGAACACCGTCACGCTGGAGCCGGGCGACTGCGTCGTCCTCTTCACCGACGGCGTCTGCGAGTCGCGCAGCAAGGACGAACGCGAGTTCGGCATGCCGCGCGCGTTCGAGATCCTCAAGGACGGCCCGATGACGCCGCAGGCGATGCTCGACCGCCTCGTCGCCGCCGTGAAGAAGCACGCCGTCGGCCGCAAGCCGCACGACGACCTCACCGTGGTGGCGTTCGGGCGCGTGGATTGATTTTTTCAAGCCCGCTCCCTGAAACCCCAGGAATCGCTTCGCTCATCCTGGGGCTTGGCGTTCCAACTTTTTCATCAGGCTCCCCGCTCCTCCCTTCGAGAATCACCACGATGGCACTCTTCGAGTTCTCGAACTTCGACGGCTCGCAGTCGTTCCGGCCCCTCTCGGCGGAGTCGGCGTTCGACAAGCTGTCCGACCAGCTCCTGGAGCATGGCGACTACTTGCTTCGTCAATTGGAGCATCTCGACGCGCGCGATTCCGAGGTGCTGAAGCTGCTCATCAAGGAAGGCTTCCTCGAAAAAGACGAGGACGGGAGCATCGGCGTCGGAGCGCGTGGGCTGCGCCGCATCGAGACGAAAGCGCTCGACGAGCTGTTCACCATCCAGAAACGCGACGCGGCGGGGAAGCACCCCAGCGATTTCAAGGGCGCCGGGCAGGTCCGCCACGAGGACAGCAAGCCTTACGAGTTCGGCGACCCGGTCGCGAACCTCAACCTGCACGAAACGCTCAAGAACGCCGTGGGCCGCGAAACCAGGCAGGGGACGCGCCGGCCCGGCGAGCCGATCCGTCTTGCGGAGGACGACTTCGTCGTCTACGAAAGCGAGCACCAGACGAGCTGCGCCACCATCGTCATGCTCGACATGAGCGGGTCGATGGCGCGCTACGGCAAGTTCTACCACGCCAAGAAGGTCGCCCTGGCGATGCAGGCGCTGGTGCGGTCGCGCTACTCCGAGGACACGCTGAAGGTGATCGGCTTCTACAGCTACGCCTCGCCGTTGAGCGAGCGCGAGCTGCTGCGCTCGGCGCCGAAGGAGGTCAGCATCTTCGACAGCCGGGTGTTCCTGAAGATCCCGCTCGACAACCCGCCGGAGTTCGTGCCGGAGCACTTCACGAACATCCAGGCGGGCCTGCAGTTCGCGCGGTCGATCCTGAAGCGGTCGTCGGCGGCGAACAAGCAGATCATCTGCATCACCGACGGCGAGCCGACCGCGCACGTCGAAGGGCGCGACCTGGTGCTGATGTACCCGCCGAGCGAGCGGACCGCGCGCGCGACGCTGGAGGAGGTGAGCATCTGCGCCAAGGCGGGGATCCAGATGAGCACGTTCGCGCTGATCGAGGACTACTTCTACCTGGGGCTGGTCAATTTCGTCGACCAGATGGCTCGCACCGGGCACGGGCTGGCGGTATACTGCAATGCGGGGGAACTGGGGAACTACGTGCTCGACAGCTTCGTGCGTGGCCGACGATCCCGCAAGCCACTGAGGTGAACGCCATGCCGGATACGGACACGATCACGGTGCCTGAAGAGAAGACGGATTGGAAGCTGAAGAACCAGCCGCCCTACCATGTCATTCTGCTGAACGACGACGACCACACCTACGAGTACGTCATCATCATGCTGCAGCAGATCTTCGGCCATCCGCCGGAGATGGGCTACAAGCTGGCGAAGAAGGTCGACGCCGAGGGGCGCGTCATCGTCGACACGACGACGCGCGAGCGCGCCGAACTGAAGCAGGAGCAGATCCACGCCTACGGCCCTGATCCGCGCATCCCGCGCTGCAAAGGCTCGATGTCCGCCGACATCGAGCCTGCGGAGTAGTCCAGCTGCGGAACCACCGCGTGCAAAACCGGCACATCTGCTCCAGTTTCGCGCCATTTCTTCCAGAAGTCGCTTCCCTTCGCGCCAGCTTCCCTTTATACTTCTGCAACGCAGTCAGTCTCACCTAGCGATCTCGCCCCTGGCGTCGCCGACTCCAGACGGGTTGAGTCCCGGTTTTCCGCATTCATATTAGCCCTGTTTTCGAGGAGTTCGTCCCATGATGCACCCCGCCTCGACCGCCCGGCGCGGCTTGCCCGCCCGCAGCGGCTGGACCCTGACGGAAACGCTGGTCGTCGTCGCCCTCATCGGCGTGC
>JAYSSW010000727.1:0-3445 GCA_043720335.1 Planctomycetia bacterium | reverse complement strand
GGGATCTTGCCGACGAGGTCGAGGTTGAGCCGGCGGAAATAGATGTAGTCGCCCGCCTTAGGCGAGGGGGTGACTTTGGCCTGGCCCCACACCTTGGCGAGATGGGCGTCGATTTTCTTGCTGAGGGCGAGAACGTCGGCTTTGACCTTGTCGGGGGTGGGGGCGTCATCGGCGCGCGCCAGCGGCGACGCCGCGAGGAGCACGAGAACGCCCAGAACCGCAACGCTGCGTCGGCAATCCATGGCTAGGGTCCTCAAACGACTTGGTTCGGACTCCAGGTAGACGATCCAGACTTGATTTTGCCACTCTCGTATCGCTGCGAGGTCGAAATCCCAAAACTCAAGAAGCAAAACTCAAGCAAATCGCCATAAGCATAATCGTAAAAAGCAAAAAAGCAAAAAAGCAAATTCCAGACAAATCGCAAACGGCGAAATCGGAAAACTTAAACAGAGCGCCTCTTTTGGGATTTCGCCATTTGCTCCATTGGCTTTTTGTTTGTGGTTTGCTTTTTTGTCTCTTGAGATTTCGCGAAGCACTACAAGCCTTTGATCTTCTTCAGCGCGGACCCCGCTGCTTCGCGAACGGCGGCACGCGGGTCGTTCACCAAACGCGCCAGCACCGGCTCCTGGTCGCGGGCGAAGGGGCCGAGCTGGCCCAGCTCCTGGATCGCGGCGATGCGGATCTCCGGCGAGCCGTCGTTCTCGGCCAGCTTCGCCAGTTCGACCAGGGCGTCCGTCTTCTCCTTCGCCATCGCGGCCATCGTGCGGACCAGCTGGTAGCGAAGAGCGGTGTCGTCGCTCTTGAGGTTCGCCACCAGCGCGGGCCAGGCTTCCTTCGCCCTGCCTCCGAGCTGGCCCAGCGAGACGGCGGCGGCGATGCGCACCTTGCTTTCCTTGTCGGCCAGCGCCGTCGCCAGCGCGGGGACGCCAGACGGACTTTCGAGCCGGCCGAGGCCTTCCGCCGCGGCTTCGCGGATCGGCGCGTCGGCCTCCGCGTCGGCGAGGATCTCGGCCAGCGCCGCCGTCACGGCGGAGTTGTCCTTGCCCTGCCGACTGAGGATCTGGATCGCGTAGAGCCGGCAGAACTTCCCCTCCTTCTTGTCGCGCGCGACGACGAGCAGCACGGGAACCGCAGGTTTGGCGGCGTCGCCGGCGGCCTTCAGCGCCTCCGCCGCCGCCGCGCGCGTGCCGGCGTGCTTGTCCTTCAAAGCCTCGGCCAGCTGCGGCACGTAGTCGCCCGTTTGCTCGGGGAACTTGCCGGCGAGCACGGTCGCCGCCGCCTCGCGGACGATCTCGGACTTGTCATTCTTGAGGAGGGCCGCCAGCGCGGCGGGGGCGGAGGCCTTGATGTCCTGCCCGTGCCGGCCGAGCAGCTGCACGATCTCCTTGCGGATGTCGGCCTCCGGCTCCTTCTCCAAGGCCGCCAGCAGCCCCTGCACGGCGGTGCGGTTCTTGGCCCCGAACGCCTCCAGCGCGATGAGCGAGGCGCGGCGGACCTTCGCTTCCTTGTGGGTCTGGAGCATCTCGACCCACTGCACGGAGCTTTTGCCCAGGACCGGAGCCTCGCCTGCGGAAGCGTTACGCGCACCGCCGCACCACAGGACTGTCGTCAGAAGAGTCGCCAAGCCGATCCTGAACATCGAACCGTCTCCATTGCCGTGTCGTCGCCAGACGCCATCATAACGCGACGTGGCGTTCGCCTCCATGTTATTTCAGACGAATCCGCGGGGGATTTGACACCGTTCGTCTACTTCTTCCCCTGGTTCCAGTACACGCGGGCGTTGTGCGTCTGCCGGCCGACGGCGACGACATCGATGCGGCCGTCGCCGTCGAGGTCGGCGGCGGCGAGATCCTCCACCGCGACGCCGCCGTGGTCGACGATCTGCCGCGCCCACTTGGTCCCCTTGTCGTCGAGGGCTTTGTAGACACGGACGCCGCGCCGGTCCTTCACGGGATCCTTCGGGCTGGGATCGTCGCGCACGCCGACGACGATCTCGTCGCCGCCGTCGCCGTCGAGGTCGGCGCACCAGACGGCGTGGCCCCAGCGCAATTGATCGTCGACGACGTGGCGGTCCCACAGCTCGCCCGCCTTGCTCGGCTCGGTGTAGACGACGATCTGGTCGCCGTGCCACGGCTCGACCGTCGCGATGAACGCCCGGCCACTCTTGAGCTTGCCCTGCTTGATCTCGCTGGCGCCTCGCTTCGCTTTCGGCGTGTCCTGGTTGCCCGTGCCGAGATGCTGGCGGGTCCAGCGGTCGCCTTTCAGGCTGAGCAAACTGACCCCTTCGTAGCTGGCAGTGAGCAGATTTTTGCGCTTGGCGTGGTCGCTGGCGATGGGCCAGATGTTGTGGACGACGTGCAGGCTTTCGTCGAGCACGACGGGCGCCCAGCGATCTTTGACGGGGTCGGCGGGGATGCGGTAGGCGGTGACGCGGACGGGGGCGCCGTCCATCCAGTTGCCCGCCGCGCTGCTGCCCCGCCCCATGAGCGGCGCGGAGACCAGCTCCGGCTTGCCGTCGCCGTCGATGTCGGCGAAACGGATGCGGTGGACCATCGGCTCGGTGTCGATGGGGTGCAGCGACCACGGCTCGTCGAGCGTCCTGCCCCGCTTCAGCCATTGCAGCGTGCCGCCCGACTTGGTGTTGAACGGCTTCCACTCGGCGCCGAGGGCGAAGTCGATCTTGCCGTCGCCGTCGATGTCGTGGGCGTCGATGCAGACGTTGTCGGGCTTGGAGAGTCCGTCGATGATCGTGTGGACCTTCCAGGTCGGATTCTCCAGCCAGACGACGCGCTTGGAATCGACAATGACGATGTCCTTCTTGCCGTCGCCATTGACATCGACGAGCGTGACGGCGTAGCCGACGTCGAGCTTCACGTCGAGTTCCTGCGTCTTGAAAGTGATGAAATCGGCGGCCTTCTCGCCGGCGGAGCCGACGAGGGCCAGCGCGAGCAGCGGCAGCAGAGCGAGGATCGCGAGGGTGCGGTGCATGATGGGTCCTCGGAGGGAGTATGATTTTCGTGCAGTTATCAAGCCCGCTGCCGTCAGGCGGCGGGGTCAACACGCGCCGCGACCCCGCCGCCTAACGGCAGCGGGCTTGATCGGTTCACTTCGCCGGCGCATGCTTCAAGTGCTTCCGCAAAAACGCGAACGTGCCGCGGCCCTGGATGACGTGGCCGCCGACGAAGAACTCGATCTCGGTGCGGTCGGCGACGCCGAGCTGGGCGTAGAAGCGGCGGACGCGGGCGTACTCGAAGGCCACCTGCTCGTCGATGCCGACGCCGTCGGAATGGCCTCGTTCCACCATGAACGGTCTTGGCGCTATCAAGGCCGCCATCTCGGCGTAGTTGTAGGTGTTGCCCAGATCGAACTCAAAAATCTCGTACTCGCCCGTCGCCACGTAGCTGAAGGGGTGTCGCAGCGAGGCGTTCTTCAGCACCCACTCATT
>JAYSSW010000726.1:0-7244 GCA_043720335.1 Planctomycetia bacterium | reverse complement strand
CGCGCGGGGATTCGATTGATCGACGTGGGTCGAGTCCGCGCTGCGCTGCGCATCGCGGCGGAACGGAGTGGGCCACTTTGCTTCCCCCGAAGCTGCTTGATTGACGGGGCCAGTCCGCTAGGCGTAGAATGCCAATCATCCATCGGCATTTTTGGGGCGGCAGCGATGTCGAAAGACGCGTTCTACAACGATCTAAGACAGGCCTTCGCGTGGTCCGCAGCGCGCATCGAAGCCGACCATCCCGTGATTCGCTCGCAGGACGGCGTGCGTGACACGACGATTTGGCTCAGCCCGAAATGGCTTGATGCGTACCGTCCAGACGATTTCGCGGAACTCGACCTTGCGCGTTCGCGCGAACTGGAGCAAGCAGTGCGCGAATTCGCCACCGCCGCGAACGATGTGGCGCCGGATGCCCCCCCACTTCGAAGCAGTGGGAAAAAGGGAAGGCGTGCTTCGGCCGGCTGCTCGATGTCGTGCGGCCGCTCATCGTCGAAGACTGGCTGCGGAGCCTCGATGCGCTGTTCCGCGAGACGGAAGCGTGGTGCCAGCGCCGGGACTGGCCCTGCAAACGAAAGACGGTCCGCGTGCAGGACGATTTCTTGGGAAGCTACGACGCGCCACAGTTGGACCTGTGCGCGTTGGACAACCAACTCCTGCTGAAGCCGGTGGCCCGTTTCGTGACCGGCGCGGACGGGTTGGTTGACATGCTGCTGCTCCCCACGTGCGAATCGGCGATCCTGGTCCGCTTGGGCGAAATCTGGCAGATTCACCCGGACCAAGGCCGCCGCCGCGCCTGGAACCAAAAGGCCTTCGTCGCGACGATTGAGCAACTGAGCCAGGCGGCGACCGTTTAGCCGCGACGCGCAGCGGAGCGCGGGCACCGCGCGCCAGCTCCAATGCGAGGCGTTGCGTGGCAACCGGTCGCCACGCGACGCCATCATCCGACATCGCCGCGCGGTGCCCGCGCTCCGCTGCGCGTCGCGGCTAAACTGACGCTGCCCCTCTCACGGGATCGTGATGAACTCCGACACGTTGAACAGCGTGTGGACCACGTCGCGCCAGACGGCGGGGCTGGCCGGCACGTCGCGCTCGGCGACCGCGTGCAGCTCCGCCAGCTGCGCGACGAAACGCGTGAAACGCTCGCGCTCGTTCGATTTCGGCTCGCGGCCCAGGGCGACGCGGAACATCGCGTCGAGCCGTGTCGCAACGGTGTCGTTGGATCGCTGAACCAGCCGCTTGCCCCACGTCTCGGCTTGCTGCAAGACGAACGGGTCGTTCAGCATCGCCAGCGCCTGCGCCGGCACGCTCGTCATGTCGCGGCGGCCCTGGCACACCTTGCCGCCGGGGAGGTTGAACGCGTCCAGGAATTTCGGGGCCTCCATCAGCGTCGTCTTGATGTACAGGCTGCGCCGGCCGTGCCCGTCGAGCGGGCCTTGGAACAGGCGGTGGTACGGGTCGTCCTTCTCGCGCCAGCCGGGCACGCTCATGCCAAACACCGTGCGGTCGAGCCGGCCCGACGCAGCGAGCAGCGCGTCGCGGATCGCCTCGGCCTCCATGCGGCGTGCGGGGTAGTGCTGCAGCAGCCGATTCTCCGGGTCGATTTCGACACTGGCCGTGCTTGGCTGATGGCCGCTCTGGAACGTGTCGCTGAGGATGATGGAGCGCATCAGTCGTTTCATCGACCAGCCGTCCTTCATGAACTGCGCCGCGAGATGATCGAGCAGTTCGGGGTGTGACGGCAGATCGCCGAGGTGGCCGAAGTCGTCGACGGTGCGCACGAACCCTGCGCCGAACAGGTGGTGCCAGACGCGGTTGACGAAGACGCGGGCGGTGAGCGGATTGCTGGGCGAAGCGAGTAGCTCCGCGAGTTCGAGCCGGCCGCTGCCGAGGCTCTTGAAAGGAGCGGGAGCGAGCACCTTGACGTAGCTGCGCGGCGTCGGCTCGCCGGGGCGGTAGCAGTCGCCGCGCACCAGCACGGGCTGCGCGAAGCCCGCTCCGTCCGCCATCCCCGGCGCGATGCGAGGCAGTGACAGCGCCGCGTCGAGCTTGCGATACTCGGCCACCAGCGCGTCGAGCTTCGCGCTGCGTTTGCCGGGCAGCACGCCGGTTGGCAGCAGCGCGTTCAGCCAGGCCACGTCGTCGTCGATCGCCTTGTCGTCGCCCCACGCACGCAGCGCCGCTTCAAGCCGGCGCGCGAAGCGCTCGGCCACTTGCGTTTGCGACGTGGGAGCGGGCTGCGTGAACAGGTCGAGCAGCGCGGTCGGGACCGACTTCGGCGGCGACGGCTGGTCGTGCAGCACGACGTGCGTCACGCCGAAATGCGAGCGCGGGTCGGCGGCGGCCTTCTCCCAGGCGACGCGGTCGTTGCGGTTGTCGCCCCCCAGCGTGCCGAGCTGGTCGGGGAATTTCGGGTTGTCGAACTTCGTCATCAGCTCGGCGTAGACGCGGATCTGGTCGGCCTCCTCAGGCAGCGGGAACGTGACCCATTGCAGCTTCGGCGACGTGAGCGCGCGGTAGTTGCGGTAGTTGAGCTGGCAGTTGTTGGCGACGAGCCGCACCGCGCTGGTCTGCTCGCCGGCGACGTGGAAGCTGATGAACTTCGCGTGCTTGCCCTGAGTTGTAAGAGTCGGCGACCGCAGCGTGCCGTTCAGCTTCTCGGACAGCGCATGCGTGAAGGCGCCGGCGGGCAGGATCGTCGCGACGGCGCGATCGCCCGTGCTTGCGACCGTGAAGTCGCCGCTGCGGGACGGGACGCCGCGCAGGCCCTGGCCGTCCACGCTCCAGTCGGGCCAGGCGCCCTTGCGGAAGTCGGCGAGCGTCGTGAACTGCTCGCGGTTGAAGCGCGTCTGCTCGGCGACTTCTTTTTCGATGCGCGCCTGGGCCGTCTTCCACGCAACGTCCATCGGCTGCTTCGAGCTGGCGAGCTGCTTCCACAATCCGAGCGGGCCGTCGGCCGGCGCCTTGTCGTCCTTCGACGTGGTGAAGGCTTTCAGCAATGTCGCCGAATCGACGGAACCGCGCCACAGCTCGGCTTGCTCGCGGCGAATCGCCGACTTCACCGCGCGCATCCGCGCCATCACCTCGGCGTTCACCTCCGGTGCGTCGAGCGTGTGGCTGACGCTGCGCGTGCTGCGCACCACACCGAGCAAGCCGTGGTAGTCGCGCGTCGAGACGGCGTCGATCTTGTGGTCGTGGCAGCGGGCGCAGGCGACGGTCAGCCCCTGGAACGCCTTCGTCAGCGTGTCGATCTGGTTGTCGGCGATGTCGTAGCCGATGGAGCGCAGGGCGATGCAGTCGTCGTGGTTGACCTCGCCGAAGCGGTAGAACGCGGTGCCGAGGACCGCTTCGTTGAAGCGTTCCTTCGCGTTCCGGCGCGGCTTGGGCAGCAGGTCGCCGGCGACGTGCTCTCGGACGAGTTGATCGAACGGCACGTCGTCGTTGAAGGCGCGGATGAGGTAGTCGCGGTAGCGCCAGGCGTGGTGGACCTCGTAGTTCCACTCGTTGCCGTGCGTTTCGGAGAAGCGGACCACGTCCATCCAGTGGCGCGCCCAGCGTTCGCCGAAGTGCGGACTGGCGAGCAGCCGATCCACCGCCTTCTCGATGGCGGGCCGACGGGCGGCGCTCCATTCCTTGACGAAAGTATCCATTTCGTCCGGCGTCGGCGGCAGCCCGATGAGGACCAGGCTCAGCCGCCGCAGCAGCGTGCGCGGGTCAGCCGGCTCGGCGAGTGTCATCTGCTTCGCCGTCAACTTCTCGCGCAGGAAATGATCGACGGCATCAACACCTTTCGGCACCGCCGATTCGCGCAGCGGCTGCAAGCTCCACCAGCGGCTGCGCTGCTTCACCGCGTCGTCCCACGGCGTCGCCTTCGCCACCGCGGTCGCCTTGTCGCGCGGATCGGGGGCGCCCATCTTCACCCACGCCTCCAGGTCCGTGATGATAGCCGCCGGCAGCTTCCCCTTCGGCGGCATCTTCAGCGATTCGTCGGTGTAGTGAATCGCTTTGAGGATGAGGCTCTTCGCAGGCTCGCCCGGCGCCAGCCCCGGCCCCGTCTCGCCCCCCTTGCGAAGCCCGTCGCGGCTGTCGAGCAGCAGGCCGCCTTTCGCCTTCTTCGCTTCAGCCGAGTGACAGCCGTAGCAGTGCTCGACCAGCACCGGCCGAACCTTCCGCTCGAAGAACTCGACCCCCGCGTCGCCCGAAAGCACGACCGAAGGCAGGGCCGCGAGCAGCAAGGCAGCGAAGCAGTGACGCATGAGATCGGCCTCGGCGGGGTGGGATTTCGCTTGTTCAGTGATCCAGCAATTTCATGATGAAACGCACAATATTTGATCCGCCGACCACGACGAAGATGGCTCCGACGATCAGAACGCCGGACCAACGCGAAGGCCGCCAGATGCCTGGGCCGATTCCTTGGAAGAAGGGATGCCGGGAGCAAAGGTAGACGCCCAAGCCGAGGATCAGCAGGTTCTCAAGCAGGGGAGGCACCCCGTGCAAGGCGAAGAGCATGATGCCGACTCCTTCCCGCTTTTGAATCGTTCCCGAACTTGCAAGCTACTCCAATCCCAGCAGGCAATCAAGCACCCAACAGCCGCGCACGTGGCGGTGGTCGTCACGGCAATGGACGATCATCGCCGGGTTCGAGCAGCCGGCTTCCTCGAGCGCGTCGGCGAGGATGGGGAGGTCGCCGAACGCCTTCTCGTCGTAGATGCGGCGAGCGATGGCGGGCACCGTGCCGGACTTCCACGCCAGCCACGCCGGATCGGCGCGGACGGGCCGAAACGGGTTGCCGTGCACGCAATCGATCAGCCAACGGCCGGGCCAATCGAGTTTCGCGATGTGCATGTAAATCCGCTTGCATGGATCCCAGTTGGGGTGGCGATCTGGCGTGAAGTCGGGGTGCACGCAGAAGTTGGCTAGTGTTGCGGCAGCAACCATGCGATCGCGGAGTGGTTCGTTTACCTGCCAACTCCCGCCCGTCAGCGCCAGCTCCGACAAGGCGCCCATTCGGACCAGCGTTTCAAGCGTTTCCTGGCGATATTGATTGTGCGCTGCAGTAAACCCTGGCCTCGACTCCAGGTCGCTTCGCATGAACTCCTCTTCGAAGTCGTAGCCGAATGACGGCGCTTCCGATTCCCAATCGGCCCGCTTGATCTCCTTTTCGCTGGCCAGCCCGTCCGCCATCCGTTCCGCGATGGCGACCGCGTTGGCACTTGACGAGCAATAAAACAAATCGCGGATGGTCTGGCAGGCGCCGCACAGGTACAGGCGGAATTTCCGCGTGCTGGCGTGCTTCGCGACCCACTGCATCAGCACGCCGCAATCGTCGGTGGCGAGCCATTCCGCTTCCGTCATGTGCGAATCCTCGATCAAGGTTTGCTCCACTACTTCTTGATGAACGCCAGCGCTTGTTCAACGATGTCGAACGCCGCTCGCGGCCTCGCGATGCGCTGCACGTTGGCGCGCAGCGACGCCAGGCGTACTTTGTCACTCAGCAGCGTGTCGATCTTGTGCGGCAGCGTCGCCAGGTTGTTCACCTTGATCGCGGCGCCGCTCTCCAGCAGGAAGTCACTGTTGCGGCTCTCCTGGCCGGGGATCGGGTTCACGATCACCATCACCGCCCCGCGCGCCAGCACCTCCGACGTCGTCAGGCCGCCCGGCTTCGTCACCACCAGGTCGGCCGCCTGCATCAGCTCGTCGATCTCCTTCGTGAAGCCCATCACCTTCACCTTGTGGTGCGACGGCGGCTTGATCCGCTCCAGCTGCTTCTTCAACGGCTCGTTGCGGCCCGCGATCGACACGACCTGCAGCGGCGTCGGCGTTTGCAGGATCGCTTCGAGCAGCTTCGCGACCGGCCCCACGCCGAACCCCCCCGACAGGTGCAGGATCACCGGGCGGTCCTCGGCCAACCCGTGCTTCTTCAGGCAAGTGACACGGTCCTTCGGCACGCTGAACACCGGATGGATCGGGATGCCGGTCGCCGCCGTGTCGGTCGCCGGGACGCCCATCGATTGCAGGTAGAGCGCCCCTTCCTTGGTCGCGGTGAAGAAGCGTTCGCACGGCTGGTGAACCCACAGGCGGTGCGTCTCGAAGTCGGTCGTCGCCGTCACCTGCGGCATGGTGATGTCGCCCTTGCGGCGCAGCGAGGCGATGATCTCGGCGGGCAGGAAGTGGGTGTTGATGACGAGATCCCACGGCTCGGCGCGGAGCAGTTTCGTGAAGGCGCGCAGGTTGAGTTTCTGCAGGTAGAGGCGGAGCTGGTCGCTGCCGCTGGGGCCGGGCTGGTCGAGCAGGTCGTAGAAGTAGCCGAGGACGTGCGGGGCCTTGTTGACGAGGTCGAGATAGAATTTGCCGTAGACGCGGCGGAACAGGGCGTTGGTCAATTCGAGCACGTCGAGGTTGCGGACGTGGGCGTCGGGGACGGTCTGCCGCAGCGCCAGTTCGACCGCCTCGGCGGCGCGAAGGTGCCCGGCGCCGACCGACGCGGACAGGACGAGGATGCGTGGAGGCATGGGAGATTCCTGCGTTTCATGGAGACGGATCGACCCAGCATAGGGGGCGGAAGCGTGGACGCGAAGCGTTTTTTCCTGGAAACCGAGCATCTGCGGATCGGCTTCTTCGACGACGACCACGCCGACGCGCTGTGGGCGCTCGACAGCGACCCGGCGGTGATGCGCTACATCGGCCCGCACCAGCTCGCCGACGTGGAAGCGTACCGCAAGCTGATCCGCACCTGGCGCGCGCGCTACGACGAGCAGCTCCCCGGTTTCGGCTTCTGGGCGGCGCACGAGAAGGAATCGCTCGCCTTCGCCGGCTGGTTCCACCTGCGGCCCGCACATCTGTACCGCTTCGCGAAGGAGGTCGACTACGCCGAGGGCGACCACGACCTGGGCTACCGCCTGCACCGCGTCTTCTGGGGCCAGGGCTGGGCGACCGAAGGTGCGCGCGCGATCGTGCGGCACGCCTTCGACACGATGCAGGCGCCGCGCGTGGCGGCGGTGGCGCTGAAGGAGAACGTGGCTTCGACGCGCGTGATGGAGAAGCTCGGCATGCGCCGCGTCGGCGAGTACGCGCTGCCGGGCTACGACACGCCGGCGGTGAAGTACCACCTGGAGAGGTGACATGAACTAACCCTGAGCGCAAGCGAGGGGATCGCATGGAAGAGCGTTGGCGAGAATTTCCCTTCGGCGAGTGGTTGAGCGATCCCCTCGCTTGCGCTCAGGGTTATACCATGTGCGGCCAGGAAT
>JAYSSW010000725.1:0-7247 GCA_043720335.1 Planctomycetia bacterium | reverse complement strand
CCTGCTGCTGCAACTCCACAAGACCCAGGTGGACGAGTATGATCGCTACCGCGTGGCCCAAACCTTGAACCGTGTTGCCCCGGATCGATTCCCGGCGCCGGTCGCCGAGAATCCTTGATCTGCGGAGATGGGCGAGACGAGACGAGCTGGTGCCCGAACTGCTTTCCGTTTTTGAAACCACGTCGGATGAAAACCTGCGTTCCAGCATCGGAAGCCTGTTCACGCGAATGGGCTGGTGGGAACTGTGCGGTGATTGAGCGTCTTTGAAACCGTCGAACAAGGAGAACGTCATGGCTGCTACCTCCGGTGACCGCGAACGCTGGGCGAAGGAGAACGCGGCTGCGCCGCTGCGGGAGCAGCCGCCGACGACCGTCAGCGGCGTCCCCATCGACGCGCTCTACACGGCCGACGACGCGGCGGGGGCCGACCCTGGCCTGCCCGGCCAGTACCCGTTCACGCGCGGCGTGCACGCCTCCATGTACCGCAGCCGGCTGTGGACCATGCGGCAGTTCGCCGGGTTCGGGTCGGCACGGCAGACCAACGAGCGCTTCCAGTTCCTCCTCTCCAAGGGCCAGACCGGACTCAGCACCGCCTTCGACCTGCCCACCCTCATGGGCCTCGACAGCGACAACCCGCGCTCGCTCGGCGAGGTCGGCAGGCTCGGCGTCGCCGTCGACACCCTCGACGACATGCACGCCCTCTTCCACGGCATCAACCTCGCCGACGTGTCGGTGTCGATGACGATCAACGCGCCGGCGCTCGTCGTCATGGCCTTCTTCCTCGCCAACGCGAAGGACGAAGGAGTCGACTGGAAGCTGTTGCGCGGCACCATCCAGAACGACATCCTCAAGGAGTTCCACGCCCAGAACGAGATCGTCTTCCCGCCCGTCCCGTCGGTCCGGCTCGTGTGCGACCTCATCGAGTTCTGTGCTCAACATGTGCCGCAGTGGAACACCGTCAGCGTCAGCGGCTACCACATCCGCGAGGCCGGCTCGACGGCGGTTCAGGAGCTGGCGTTCACCCTGGCCGACGGCTTCCACTACGTCGACCAGTGCCTCGAGCGCGGCATGGACATCGACGACTTCGCCCCGCGCCTCAGCTTCTTCTTCAACGCCCACAACGACGTGTTCGAGGAGATCGCCAAGTACCGGGCCGCACGTTTGCTCTGGGCCGAGACGGTGCGCGGGAAGTACGGCGCCAGGAAAGAGAACTCGTGGAAGCTGCGGTTCCACGCGCAGACGGCGGGCTGTTCCTTGCAAGACAAGCAGCCCGAGGTGAACCTGATCCGCGTCGCCTACCAGGCGATGGCGGCGGTGCTGGGCGGCTGCCAATCGCTGCACACCAACAGCATGGACGAGACGCTGGCCCTGCCCAGCGAGCACGCCGTCACGCTGGCGCTGCGCACGCAGCAGGTGCTCGCCTGCGAGACCGGCGTCACGAACACGGTCGATCCGCTCGGCGGCAGCTACTTCGTCGAGTCGCTCACCGGGCAGATGGCCGAGCAGGCGCGCGGCCTGTTCCGCCAGATTGACGAGCGCGGCGGTATGATCGCCGCGCTCGAAGCCGGCTTCTTCCGCCGCGAGATCGCCGACGCCTCGTTCGCCTACCAGCGCGACGTGGATGCCAAGCGCAAGCTGATCGTCGGCGTGAACGCGTTCCAGGAGAAGGAAGGCAAGCGCATCGATTTGCTGAAGCTCGACGACACGGTCGAGAAGGAGCAGACCGAGCAGCTTCGCCGCATCAAGGCGAAGCGCGACCCGGCCACGGTCGAGCGCGTGCTGGCTGACATTCGCCGCATCGCCGCGACGAGCGAGAACCTGATGCCGCCGCTTCTCGCTGCTGCGGAGGCGCGCTGCACGGTCGGCGAGATCATGGCCGCGCTCGGCGACGTGTTCGGCGTGTGCGATTCGGCGGCCCAGTGGTGATTCACTTCTTGGCCGCGTTCAGCGCCGCTCGCAGCGAGTCGACCTCGGCGCGGATCTGCCAGATGACCCATAGGTCGTCGAGCTGCGTCGCGCCGGCGGGGGGGCCTTCGACTTTCTGCGATTTGGCGCCCGTGAACACTGCGGCGTTGAAAAGCCCCTGGAGCGACTTCGACCCCTCGACGCTGTTCGCCTGGAAATGGCCGTTCAGCGTGATCCCCTCCTGGGAATACACGCCGACGGCGACGCGCTTCAGGCTCTTCAGGAACGTCAGCTGCTCCGGGTTCGGCAGCAGCTTGCCGTATTCCTTCAGCACCGGCTGGAAAGCGTCCATGTCGGCGGCCAGCCACAGCACGCTCTGCTTGTTGACGCGCTCGGCGATCACCTGCTTCAGCTCCGGTGACAGCGACTCCAGCTTCTCGTTCGCCTTCTCCGGCACGTCGGCGAGATGGCTCAGCTTCGGCGCTTCGGGCCGCAACGCATAGATCAACGTCTTGTCGTCGGCGCACCAGAGTAGTGCGTCGCCGAGCGGCTTGAGCGCGAACTCGTAGGCGGCGCGGTCGCGGAACTTCATCGTCCGTGTCGGCTGGATCTTCTCGGCGATCTTGGCCTGGTCGTACGGCCTGCGCGTGCGGGCGATGACCGTCACCTGCGGAAAATCCTTGTCGAAGCGCGTGGCGATCAGGACGTGGTCGAACGCTTCCAGGGGCAGCCCGGTCGTGCGGGGCAACTGCTTGAGGAACGTGTCGAGCAGCACGGGCCGAGGCTCGTCGAGCAGCGCCTTCGTGGCCTGGTCGTCGAAGATCTCGGCGAGGTGGACGCCGACGACGAGCTGGCTGCCAGTCGGAAGCCAGCCGAGGCCCGACAACTCCAGCGGCGCCCGCAGCGGGATCGCGTCGAGCCTCTTGGCGTGTGGTCTTTCCTTGTAGTCGTGCTCCCGGCGAACCGACACGGTCGACAGCGCGTAGACCAGGCTGATGCACGCCATCGCCGCCATCACGCCGAGCAGCACCAGCATCGTCCTGCGCGTGCCGGGCACCTGCGGCCCGACCGGCTTCGGCGGCAGCCCCGCGAGGCTGGCGGCGGCGAGATCGACGCTCCAGCGCGTGGCCGGCACCATCTCGCCGCAGCGCGGGCACGGGATGCGCGGCAGCGTGGGCGGCGCCGACAGCGGCGGCAGCACGGCGTTGCAGAAGGGGCAGTGAGCGTCCGAACTCATGGCGTCTCGCGTGGGGAATGGCAACAACGAACCCTGAGCGCAAGCGAGGGGATACCTGGGCCGCACGCTTTGATGCGATCCCCTCAGGGTTAGTTGCCGATGTTTTTCGGCTTCCAACTCATTGTAGGCGGCGTGCTTCACGCGAGGATCTGCGCGTGCAGGTCGAGGCCGAGGGCGGCGGTCCAGGCGGCGCGCACGCGCTGCATCAGCGGGCCGGGGAACGGCACCGCGACGGCGTTCACCTGGCGCACGCCGACGACACCGAACGGCGTGCTGGTCAGCCAGGCTTCGTCGGCGCCAGCGAAATCGGCGACCGTCAACGCTCGATGCTCGAACCGCACTTTCAGCGAATCGCAAAGTTCGTGAACGACGGCGAGCGACACCCCTTCGAGAATCGCTTCGCTCGGCGGCGACAGCACGACGCCGTCGCGCACGATCAGCACGTTGGCGGCTGCGGTCTCGGTGACGTGGCCCGATGCGTCGAGCAGCAGCGCGACGGCGCCGGGCTGCGTGCGTTTCACTTCCTGATCGGCGAGCCACCAGTGCATCCGGCTGCGCTGCTTGATATGAGGATCGACGCTGTCGCCCGGCACCGCGCGGATCGACGGCGTCGCCAGCGTGGCGCCGTGTTCGACCCAGCTGCGGTAGCGTGCGAACGGCAGGGGAAACGTGTGCATGCCGAACGTGATCGGACCGTCGCCAGCGCCGCCCGGTTCGCCCAGGTAGTAGCAGACTGGGCCAGGCGTCGCGAACATCACCAGCGCGAGGTCGCCATTTGCTGGCAGCAACTGCGTGTTGCGCGCGACCAGTTCCTCGGCGATAGCCGTGATCGCGCCGTCGTCGTGCGGCGGCGCAAGGTGCGTCGCGCTGCAACCGCGGCGGAAGCGCGCGAGGTGGTCGGGCCAGCGGTAGAGCCGATGCCGCACGGTGCGGCACAGGTCGGTCACGGTGGCGCCCATCACGAACCCCGCGTCGTGCAGCGGCAGCGCCGCCTGCGACTGCGGCGTGAACTGGCCGTTCAGATGCGCGAAGGGTTCGGACATGGCGTTGTCACTGGGGCGGGCGTGGGCGGGCTAATTCAACTCGTTCAGCACTTCGCTGGCGGCGGCGATGGTTTGCTCGATGTGGTCGTCGGTGTGGATCGCCATCAGGAACGCGGCTTCGTACTGGCTGCACGGCAGGTAGAAGCCTCGCTCCATCATCGCCCAGAAGAAACGGGCGAACTTCTTCGTGTCGCTCTTCTTGGCCGAGTCGTAGTCGATGACAGGATCGGCGGTGAAGAACAGCGTCCACATGCTGCCGACGCGCTGGATCTGGTGCGGCACGCCGGCGGAGCGGGCGGCGCTGGCGAGGCCGTCGACGAGTGTTTGGCCGAGCTGGTCGAGGCGGGCGTAGGGGGGATGGTCGCGCAGTTCGGTGAGGGTCGCCAGGCCGGCGGCCATGGCGAGGGGGTTGCCGGACAGCGTGCCGGCCTGGAAGACGGGGCCGGCGGGCATGATGTTGCGCATCACGTCGGCGCGTCCGCCGTAGGCGCCGACGGGCAGGCCGCCGCCGACGATCTTGCCGAGCACGGTGAGGTCGGGCGAGTCGCCGAACAGCTCCTGGGCGCCGCCGAGCGCGAGTCGGAAGCCGGTCATCACCTCGTCGTAGATGAGCAGGGCGCCGTGCTGCTGCGTGAGCCTGCGCAGCTCGGCGCGGAACTCGGCCGAGGGGATGACCAAGCCCATGTTGCCGACGACGGGTTCGAGGATGACGCCGGCGATCTTGTCGCCGCGTGCGTGGAACGCTTCCTTGAGTGCAGCCACGTCGTTGTACTTGAGGACGTGCGTGTCCTGGGTGCAGCCCTTCGGAATGCCGGGGCTGTTGGGGACGCCGAGCGTGAGGGCGCTGGAGCCGGCGGAAACCAGCAGGCTGTCGACGTGGCCGTGGTAGCAGCCGGCGAACTTGACGATGAGGTCGCGGCCAGTCGCACCGCGCGCGAGGCGGATGGCGCTCATCGACGCCTCGGTGCCGGAGCTGACCATGCGGACCATCTCGATCGACGGCACCAGGTCGATGATGAGCTGGGCGAGTTGCGTTTCCAGCTCCGTCGGAGCGCCGAACGTGGCGCCTCGGCTCATCGCGTCGTAGACGGCCTGCACGACGCGCGGATGGCAGTGGCCGAGGATGAGCGGGCCCCACGAGCCGACGAAGTCGAGGTAGCGGTTGCCGTCGATGTCGAAGAGGTGGGCGCCTTCGCCGCGCGCCATGAAGGGGGGCGAGCCGCCGACGCCGCCGAAGGCACGGGCGGGGCTGTTGACGCCGCCGGGAATGACTTCGCACGCTTTCGCGAAGGCCGCCACGCTTTTGGTTCGTTGCATCATGATCGCATTCGGGAGGGAGGTTGGGGGCGACGCGATCATTCTACGAGATGGCCGTGGAGTGGAACTCACCGTGACGCGAGCGGCGGGTGGCGGGCGACGAGGTCGCGGAGGTAGGCGTGGTGGCGCTGTTCGAGCGTCGCCAGGTCGGGGCCGAACGCCTCGCGGAAATCGTTCATGCGGTGGTCGGGGGCGCGGCGACTGTGGATTGTCGCCAAGTACTTGCGCAGTGCCTTGGGGCGTTCCTCCATCAGCATGCGGAACATGGCCCAGCTCTGGGCGTAGCCGAGCAGCACGCGGGGCGTGCGCAGCCAAAGGTCGTTGCCGACGAGCTGGTCGAGCGGCAGGAAGGAACCTTTGACTTGCCGCAGCGACTCGATGCGGAGCGGGTTGGGGGCGCCGAGAATCTGCCAGGAACCTTCGTTGGTCGATTCGCAGTAGCAGGCCAGCCCCTCGGCGAGCCAGACCGGCATGTCGCCTTGGCGGTTGAGCAGGCCGGTGTTGAACGACATCTGATGGGCGCATTCGTGCATCGTCGTCGACAGGCCGGCGTCGAAGCTGGCGTCGTTGAAGCGGCGCTCCACGGTCTCGACGAACTGCGAGCGGTCGCGGCCGTTCCAGATCAGCGTCCCCTGCTTCAGCTGCTGCTTCTTCATCGCGAGCAGGTGCTTGTTGGCGGCCAGGTCGTAGAGCGCGAGCCGGTTGGTCGGCGTGTGGTAGACGCCGGTCACGCCGGCGGGCATCTTCTGGCCGAGGAAGGCGTCGAAGCCGTCGGGGCTGTCGAAGATCGCCAGCATCAGCCGTTGCTTCGGAGTGTGCAGGGCGAAGTCTCGGCGGCGGAAATGGTCGAGGAACAGGTCGTGGAAGATTTCGCAGTACTTGACGTGCTGGGTGCTGAACTTGTCGCTGGCGTTGCTGAGGGCAGTGAACCGCTTGCTGTCGAAGCGAGAGAACTTGTTGAGGCGGTGGTTGGTCTGCAGGCCGAGCATGAAGCGGACGAAATCCTCGTCCTGCTCGGCGAGCGCCAACGGCTGCTCCGTCGGCGGAGCGGCGGCGACCGCGGGCGGGACTGCGGCGATGCGGAAGCCGCTGGCGTAGAGATGGCAGCCCTTGCGTTCGTCCTGGTCTCGGAGGATGAGCGTGACTTGCTTGCCTCGCAGAGCCGACAAGTTCCAAACGTATTCGCGCGGCTTGCCGTCGAGGCGAGGCAGCGTGCCGGTGAGCGGCGCCCAGCCCGTCGCTGTCCGCACCTTCTTCGGGATCAAGCTGCGGGCCTCGTCGAGCAGCACCACGTCGAGGCGGAAGTCGGCGGTGTAGCCGGGACCGAGCGCGAGGAACGCTTCGCCGTGCAGACGGGCCGCGTCGTCGGGGACGGTGAACGTGCGCGAGATTTTCGCTTTACCGGCGGGGTTCACGCCGTCGCTGCTGCACACGCCGATCTTGTTGCTCGGCCCGGTGGCGTCGCCGCGCGTGAGGATGAAGCCGTCGCCTTCCCAGCCCTTGAGCGTGCCGTCGCGGAAGTCGAAGTTCTCCGGCGTGCTCTGCGTACAGACAAGGGCGAGCAGCGACCAGGCGGCGAGGGTCATGGCGGCCCCGATGGGATGGGGTTGCGGGTTGCGCGGAACACGCAACTATGGGCCATGAATCGGAGAGCGTCCAATCCGCGTACTTGTCACACGGGCAGGGATAATTCTTTCGGGCAGCCAAGTTTGACGCGGCTTCCTGCCCCGGCGGGGCAGCGGAGTG
>JAYSSW010000724.1:0-15657 GCA_043720335.1 Planctomycetia bacterium | reverse complement strand
CTTCTTCAAGCGGTCGAGGAACGACGCCATGCGCTGGAAGTTCTTCTCGATGGCGACGATCTCGCTCGACCGCTTCAGGATGTCCTTGGCCAGCGACTTGTTCTCCGCCTGCCGGGCGGCGACCATCGCCAGCTTCGCGAACTGGCTCGCGGCTTTGAAGTGGTCGAGGTCGACCGCTTCGTTGACGAGGGGCAGCAGCGTCTCGGCTAGCGACTGGCTCGCGTCCTTGTCCGTCGTCGCCGCCAGCACCGCGCCGAGCGAGTCGGCCTTCAGCAGCAGGGCGTCGACCTCGAACGATTTCTGGATTTCCTCGACCGCTTGCAGCACGACGCTCGCGTCGGCCGTCGCCGGCTTCCTCGCTTCGTCGAGCAGGACGTAGCGCAGCGTGGGATCGTCCTTCACCTCGCGGCCCTGCTGGAGCAGCGTCGCGGCGAGCTTCAGCTTCGAGGCGTCGTCGGCCGCTTTGGCGAGTTCGTCCGCGAACACGTCGGCGATCAGCTCCCTCGACTTCTGCTGCGCTACGACCGCGGGAACCGGCGACTTGCCGCGTGGCTGGCGTGCGAGCGGAGGGAGAGCGACGCCAGCAGCACGAACAGCACCAGCGACGCCGCTCCGCGACGAAAGCCGGCACGCAGCAAGGGAGGTGGAATTTGCATGGGTCGCCTGGGCCTTGGGAGAGCGCGATGACGGTTGCTTCTAGCGTTGCAGTGCTGGGCCGCCGCGTGGAAGTCGGGCAGAAACGACGTGTGATTGGAGGCCGGCCCTGGCGATGCCGCACCTCAGCGGCGAGGAGACGCTGGCGGAGATGAAGAAGCTGCGGCCCGGCCTGCCCGTCATCCTGATGAGCGGCTACGACCAGCAGCAGGTCGCCCGCCAGCTCCCCGCCAGCCAGGTCGCCGGCTTCCTGCAGAAGCCGTTCCGCATGGACGCGCTGATGGCCGCCGTCCAGCAGGTGCTGGCGTAGCTCACCCCGGCGCCGCGACTCGCACGATCCGCCCCGCGCCGCCGACGATCAGCAGCTCGTTCGTCGTCGGCAGGTGGAACGCCGCCACCGCGTCGTCGACGGGCTGCGCGATTGTTGTCTGGTGTTTCCCGGCGAGCGTCCAGAACTCCACTCTTGCAGGCCGAATCAATGCCAGGCGAACCCGGCCAATGACGGCGATTGTCTGGCAGGTTTCCATCGGCTTGATGCGAACCGTTGGCGAAACTTCGTTGGAATTCCACAAGGAGTTCAGTTCCGCGACGCACACTTCGCCATGCTCATCGAAGCCGACGCACGTCATTGTTCCCTTGGCGTTTTCAACGGCATGGAGAGGGACAAGCGGGCGAGGGGCACCGAAGGGGTGACAAAAATCCCAGTCCTGCATTGCGTCGTTATGTCGGCAGGAACCATCCAGCGGCCCCAATTCAACAAGCCGGAGATCGCGTCCTCCCAGAAAGAAAAGGAGATGAACGCTTTTCTCGTGCGACCGGCTGTGTAGTGCCGCATGGGGCGTGTCGTCGGCGCTATATACGGAGGAAACAACCCGACTCAGCGTGTCCTCGTCGTAAACGACAGCCTCGCGGTCCGTGACGACCACAAAACAGAAACAGACAGCGCAGTTGTTCGCTTGCCTGGAGAAATACGCAGTTTCACCGTTGCCGATGCTGGCGACCTTGGCATTCCGATACCCATGGTTGCTCTGATAAGTCGCCAGTTTGACGCCCGAACTTTCCATGCGACTCAGAACGGCAACGACATGGTTCGTGTCGCTGACGGCAATGTCGAGGATGGGGCCGGCTTCCTTGGCGATGACGAATGTTTCGCCGCTTCGCGGGCGGTAGCAGTACACTTTCCCGTCGTCTGTCCCGAAGTAGATTTCGCCGGTTCGTGAGGCGTGGCATACCGCCGTCACCGTGTCATTCAAGTTCGTCACTTCGTGGAACTTCGCCGGCACAAGCCGCTCGACGACCGCATGGAACGCCGCGAACTGCACGTCGCGAAGCAGCGGGGCGGGCCACGCGGATTCGCTGGGGAACAGCACGCTGGGCAGGTTCGTCGGCTGTGACTGCTGCTGGCGGTGGCTGCGGAGCTGCGTCGCCAGGCCGATCAGAGCCCGGTCGCGCAGCTCGTCGGCGGTCGCGGGCTGCGGGTGCTGGCCGGCGAGCACCGCGACACGGTTGTAGAAGAGGCCGGCGCCTTCCTCGCTGCTTCGGTTGGCGAAGAACGGGGCCGCCTCGTCGAGCAGTTCCAGGAGAGGCTTGCTGTCTTCGCGTTCCGCATGGTGCTCGGCCAGCCGGATCGCGCAGGAGACGGAATTGCCCGACTGCCTCGCCTTCCAGCCGGCGATGAAGTAGTCGAGCGCCAGGTCAGGACGATTGGCACGCGTGCGCAGCAGTTCGCCGGCATCGTAGTGGCCGTAGCCGTTTTCCGCGAGTTTATGCGCCGCGACCTGGTACTCGGCGACCGCCTGCTCCTCCTCGCCGATGCGGCGCAGCAGGTCGCCCGCCAGGACGTGGCTGTTGAACTGGCGGTAGAGCTGCAGCGCCCGGTCGACCTCGCCGGCCGCCTCCCATTCACGGGCCGCGGCGGGCCAGTCGCCGGCCAGCTTCTCGTAGACTTGGGCGGCTTCGCGATGCAGGCCACCCTGCGACAGCACCAGCGCCGCCGCCCGGAAGTCGCGCAGCAGCTTCGCGTAGATGAACGCGGCCCGGCGGAAGTCCCCCTCGCGCGTCGCCTTCTCGGCCCGCTTGCGGTACTCGGCCATCAGCTCGTAGTAGGTGTTGTTCGAGGAGAACCAGCCGCCGCCCGCCGGTGCGGAAGCGCCGGCGAAGAGCTGCTGCAGCGAGAAGAACAGGTTGTGCGTCGGCAGGCGGGCGTTACTCGCTTGCGGCGGCGTGCCGTCGTTTTCACCGCCCAGGGGCAGGGCGTGCTTGAGGGCCTTCTCGGCGTCCCCTTCGCGGAACTCGCGCAGCAAGCGCCGCAGCGCCGCTTCCTGGTCCCCCATCAGTTTCGCCGCGAGATCGGGGAGCATTGACATCGCTCCGCCAAGCAGTTTGGCGCCGACCCCCGCGACGCCGGGCAGCTTCAGCATCTTGCCGACCTTGGCGATCCCCTTGCCCATGCCGAACAAGGCGCCGGCGATCAGCTTCGTTGGCAGCGACGGCGGCGCGTCGTTGTCCGGCAGCGATGGCTCCTCGCTCGAAGTCGGCGGCAGAACCAGAATTTCGTCCGGCGATTGCGGCGGCAGCACCAGCGCGATCTCCACCACGTCGTCCGCGAGCGACGGCGGCTCCGGCAGCGCGCTCCATTCGCCACGCGGCTTCATCGCCACGCGCAGCAGCGACGACAGCGCCAATGGCTCGTCGCGCGCGTACTCCAGCACCCGGCCGCCCGGCAGGAACACCAGCCCGCGACGGCTCGCCAGCGCCGCCGCCTCCTCCGGCAGCAATGACGGGACCAGCTCCGCGTCGGTCGGCAGCCACAGGTGCTTCGCCAGCTCGCGCAGCCCCACGACGCCGAAATTCGCCTCGGTCGCTTTGGGCAGCACGACGAGGAAGCCGTCGGCGACCGCGTGGACCGCCGGCAGCGGATCGAGGCCGAGCCGTCGCAGCAGCGCGAGCAGCTCACCCGTGTCGTGGCTTGTCAGCAGCAACGCCGACGCGTGCGACTTGTCGTCGCGCGGCTTCAACTGGAAGGGAACCTTCATCGCGTCGCCTCCACTTTCGTTTCCGCGTCCAGCAGCGCCCGACCGATTTTCTGAGCCGCGTCCGGCGTGACCGGGCCAAGATGAAGCGACTCCGCCCCGTAGCGCGTCCCGTCCTTCATCCACGCCGCGACCTGCCCCCGGAACGCCAGGAAGATGACCAAGAGCGTCCCCGACCCGTCGAGGATCGAGACCTGCTGCAAGGATTCGATGCGGAAAACCAAACCGCACCTGCTGAATTTTTCGCGCGCTGGAATCTGAACCCACAACTGGTCGGCAGGCCGAGCGGCTTCCTTGAGCACATTGTCGATGAATTTCTCGGACTCAGCGGTAAGTTTGGTCTGAGCGAAATGAAACAGCTTGCCATCCGCCCAGTCGATCAGGTGCCAGTGTCGGTGATGCTGTCGGCTGCTGATGACGATGCAGTGAAGGCCGTAGAAGATGTCGATTTCCTGGCTGAAGCCGCCGGAGCGCGTCGTGAAAATCTCTCCGGTCGCGATGTTGTCGATCACGATGCGGTGGTTGGCGAGCAGCAGCGCGACGCGCGTGCCGTCGGGCGAAAGCAGCGCCCGGTGAATGGTCGTCTTCTCCCGCTTCTGCGGGTACTCGCGCACCACGCACTGGTTCACGCCATCAAAGAGCAGGAACTTGCGCGACTCGACCGCCGTGCCCAGGTGCAACAACACATGGTCGCCCGCGGTTTGAACCAGGTAGATCGGCGCGTTCACCAGCAATGGCAAGCCATCGGCACGCGGTATCATTGGAAGTGCTGGAAAACGCGGGCCTACGAGGGTGATTTCTCCCGTGGAGTATTGCATTTGATAATGTGATCGATCACGCGGAACGCTGATTGCGGCAATCCTGGTCAGCTCGCGCTGGTTTCTCAACAGCCGGTTTTCACTTGCGGCATTCCATGCGTCCACAGCGCGACTGCGCTGGTTCTGGATTGCTTGCGATTGCCAGTGCAGTTCTCCGCTGTCGAGATCGAAGGAAGTCAAGGTCAGGTCGTGATGCTGCAACACAACAGAATGGTGCGCTGGTGAAAAATAGAAACCGATGACGGTGGAGCGGCCGTCGGGCAGGATGCGGGCCCAGACGTAGCGGTGAATCAGGTTGACGATCACAAGGACGTTCGCGGCTCCGGTTTTCGTCGCCAGCACGAAGCCGCCCGGAATTCCCATGACGGCGTTGAACTTCGTCACGAGGTGGCCGTCGATCTGCACGCGCGGCAGCGTTTCGCAGACCTCGTCGTCGAGGTGCCAGAGCTGGAGGACGCCTCGCTTGTCGACGGTGAGCAGGGCGAGGCTATGGTTGTCGAGGTCGTAGTGCTCGATTGGGCCGGTCGAGCCGATCTTGAACGGGAACGGGACCGGCTCCAGGTCGCCGGTCCAGGCGATGTCGCGGTTCGACGATGTGCGCTCGGTCGGCGGCGGTGCGACCGTGGGTTGGAACTCGACGTGGAACTGCTTCAGCGCGATGGCGGCGCCGTGGCGGACTTCGCACAGGGCCGCTCGACCGGCGCCGTCCAACGTCAGCGCGAACAGCCGATCGCGCGGGCCGAGCCTGCGGGCGGCGGCGAGCACGTCGGCTTCGCGCAGGCTGCGCGGGTGCGTCAGCAGCACCACGTCGCGCAGGCTCTCGCTCCGTGTCTGCAACGTCTGCTCCAGCGCCTCGGCTGGGTTCAGCGTCAGGTCGCTGGCTTCAAGCAGCTCGCCGAGCTGCTTCACGTTGGCTTCGAGCGGGTCGAGCGGCTGTCCGCCGTTGCTCGTGCCCGAAATTCGGAAGCCGATCTTGCGCTGGTCGGCCAGCCGCCCGAGCGCCAGGGTTGCTGCGCTGAGGACGAGCCGCACGTCGCCCCAAGTGCGCACGCCCTGGTCGAGCAGCACGGTCCATTCCTGCTGGTTCTGCGCCGGCGGCTCCTCGCGGCGGAAGTACATCAGCTCGTTCTCGGCGAAGCGGCGCAGGAACTCGTCGTCGTCCAGCGCGTGCTGGCTCGGCAGGATCTGCTCGATCTGCCCGCGCGTCACCATGTCGGCGTAGCCCCCGACCGGCAGCTCCGTCGGCGACCAGCGGCGCGGCGGCAGCGCCAGCGCCCCGACCATCTGCGTCACGTGCGTCTCCGCCCCCGCCAGCCTCGGCCTCTGCAGCAGCGACGCCAGCACGCCCGACAGCGAGCGCGGCGCGAAATGCGTCTCACGTGCCGCGTCGCGCGCGGCTTCGTGGACCGGGCCGCGCCCCGTGCTGAACCAAGCGGCCAACTCATCGTTGGTGTACGCCTCGGCCGCGTGGAACAGCAGATCCTCGAACTGGTGCGGCGTCAACGCCGGCTCGACGGCGGTGCTTCCGTTGGCTTCCTGGGCCATGAACCAGCGGACGGGATACTGCACGTCGCGCAGCCGAGCGCTGACCACTTGCAGCGCCGGCGCGGGGGACAGCTCCGGCGCCTCGGTCGTCAGCACGGCGAACAACGCGCCGGCGTTGCGCCAGTGCCCGTCGTGGTAGAACAGTCGGTGGAGCCGCTGCGCCTGCGGGTGGCTGAGTCGGCGGCGGTCCTGGAGCAGCTCCATCGCGTGCAGGATCAGGCTGAACGAAATGACGCGACGGCCGTCGCTGAAGCCGTCGAGGAATTCCGCGATGGAGCCGTTGAGAGCGAACATCTTCCCGTCGTGCGTGACGACGGCATCCTCCTGCTTCGACCAGACCAGCCGGCCGAAATGGGCCGTGTACTCCGGGGCGATGCGCAGGTATTCGCGCGTCGCCTGGTAGATGCGCAGGTACTTGTTGGCGTCGGAGGTCATGGCGTTCCCCTGGCCAGAAGTTTCAGCCCCGCGCGAGTGACCCGTTCAAGGCACGCCGTCGGCACCGCTTCCCAGGCGTCGTCGTGATGCAGCAGCAGTTCGTCTTTCGCGAGGCCGGCGGCTTCGATCAGCGCGCTTTCCGGCAGGTCGGGGTCGGGCCGCACGCCGAGCGGCAGCAGCACGCGCTTGCCCCAGAACCGCGCCCCGGTCGGCAGCAGCGGCAGCGCGGCGCCGATCACCAATAGTTGCTTGCCCAGCGCCGCCGCACGCAATTTCTGAAGCTGCACGCCTGGCACATTGTCAGACCACGCGAGCAACGCTTCGACGGGGCAGAGCAGGGCGGTCGTCGCGCGCGGTTGATCGTCACGCTGCACGCCCAGCCGGCGCGGTTCGATGGCGCTTGTCGTTGGCTGAACCACTGACATCGGCGCGGGGAACAGCACTCGGTCGAGCGGATGATATTCGAGCGATTCCGCGAAATCCCACGCGGGGAGCGCCGCGCCGAAGCGATGCCAGCGTCCGTCGCGCTGCACGAAAAACTGCGCGCCGGGCAGCGGCAGCAGCGCCCGCACCACCGCGAGCCGGCCCGGCGCCCAGCGCAGCCACAGCGAGCCGTCCGCCTGCGCGATGCGCAGCGTCGGCTCGGTCCGCAGCGGCGCCAGCGAGGCGAGCGCCGCTGCGGGGAGCCGCGCCCCGCACACCTCGTCGTCGATCACGAGCATGGCTCACCCCAGGCGTTCGAGAAGCTGCCGCGTCTTCTGGAGCAGGTGCGACCGGCTCTTGATGTCGCTGATCCACGCCGCCTGGTCGGCCAGGCTCGCGAGCCGTTCGCGCAGCCGCGCCACGGCGGCCAATTTCAGATCCTTCGTGATCTCCGATTCGAGCTGGTCGAGCTGCTTCGCCAGCTCCTCGCCGTCGGCCGAGCGTCGCGGCGCCGACAGCGGATGGCGTTCGACTTCGTGCGCGTGCTGCTCCAGCACGCCGTTGACGAGCGAAGCCAGCGGCTCGATCTGCTCCTCGCGGTCCCAGACGTAGCGCAGCACCCACAGGTCGGACGCCTGCGCAGCGACTCGACCGCACAGCAGCGCCGACGCCGCCAGCAGCTTCAGCACCTTCACCGCGCGCCGGTCGGAGAGAGCGATGCCCAGGTCGCGCACCTTGAACACCGCTTCCTGGTACGCTTCCAGCGCGGGCGCCAGCTCGACTTGATGAACGCTGTGGCTCAGTTGTCGCAGCTCCTCCGCCGTCACTGACCCGGTCGGCGCGGCGGAGCGCTCCAGCTCCCAGCCCGCTCGCAGGAGCTGCGGGAGCGACGCGCGCGGCAGTTGGCCGACGTGGCAGCGCAGCAGGAACCGGTCGAACAGCGCACGCAGCGCGTCGTCCTCCGGCAGATGGTTCGACGCCGAGAACAACGACAGCAGCGGCAGCCGATGCGTCTCCGCCCCTCGGCGATAGACGCGCTCGTTCAGCACCGTCAGCAGGTTGTTAAGAATGGCGCTGTTCGCGTTGAACAATTCGTCGAGGAAGGCGAACTCCGCTTCGGGGAGCATGTCGGTGACGACGGTGACGACGCGCCCCGCGCGCAGCTGCGTCAGGTCGACGGGGCCGAAAATCTCGTTCGGCTCGGAGAAGCGCGTCAGCATGTACTCGAAGTAGCGTCCCTGCACGCCGTGCGCGAAGTTGCGGAGGAGCGCCGACTTCGCCGTGCCGGGCGGGCCGTGCAGGAACAGGTGCTCCCCCGCGACCACGGCGAGAGCGATCAGGTCGACGACCTCGTCTCGGCCGACGAAGCGCTGCTTGAGGGGTGTGACGACCTCGCTTTGCAGCCGATCCACCACGGGAAGGTTCATGCATCGTCCTTGGTTGGAAAGACGGGGGGGCGGAGCACGGGCGCGTCCCTGCCGAGCTGGCGCCAAACGACCTCGACCGCGTCGAAGCCGTCGCCGCCCGGAAGCCACGCGAGTGACTCATGACGGGCCAGGCGCTCGGCGTAAAGCAGCGCCAGCCCGGCGTGGCCGAAGTCGGGCGGCGTGATCGGCGGCTCGATGCCGCGCGCCAGCACGCCGCTCAGCGGCCATTCACGCAGCGTGCGCGACAGGATCTCGGTCAACGGGTCGCTGGGCCGAAGAGCGAGGGCGCGGCGATGCAGCGTCGGCAGGAAGCGAAAAACGATGTCGGCGCTCGCGTGGTGCGATGGAGTCGTTGGCAGGTGCGGCATGCGCAGCGGCGCGAGTTCCTGGTTCTGCGTGAGCAGGTGCCAGGCTGCGCGGTGGACGAAGTCGCCGGCGGCGAGGGCGGTGTCGCGGTCGAACGGGATCGCCGGGCCTGCCAACTCCAGCGCTCGAAGGTGGTACGCTTCCTCCAGCACCGGAACCGCAAGGGGATCACGGGCGCCGGGCGCTTCGACGAGCATGCGGCCTTCGCCGAGCAGCGTCGTCAGGAATGTCGCCGTCGCACCCATGAGGTTCAAGTCTCGCCGCCGGGGAAGCCGAATTTCCTCTATTGTAAACGGAGCTGGCTGCCCTCGCCCACGTTCGCGCGAAGGTCACGCGGTTGACGGCGGCTCGCTCCACGCATTACAATCTTTATACCTGCCGAACTCATCCGTTTCGCGCCGCCCCCCGAACAGGGACCACGCAATGTTTCGCCTTGTTTGCGGTATCGCCCTGCTCGCCATGTTGCTTGTGCCTGGCTGGGGCGACTGCTGCACGATTCCCGTTTTCCGCTACGCCTTCGAGCGCTGGGACGCGGGAAAATTCGACTTCGTCGTCTATCATCGCGGCCCGCTCACCAAGCAGCACGACGAACTGGTCGCGACGATCGAGAAGCATGCCCACCTGACGATCACGACCATCGATCTCGACGAGAAGGTCGGCAAGAACCACGCGGCGATCTGGAAGCACGAAGAGAAGGCCGCGACGCTGCCGTGGCTGGTGGTGCGTTCGAACGAGAAGGGCGTGAAGGATCCGTCCGACTGGAGCGGTCCTTTCAACACTGACAACGTGAAGCGAGTCGTCGATTCGCCGCTGCGGCAGCGGATCGTGTCGCAGTTCTGCGAGGGAGGATCGGCCGCGTTCGTGCTGCTCCTCAGCGGTGATGAAGCGAAGGACGACGCGGCGCGAAAAGTTCTGGGCACGCAGCTGCCCCGGCTGGAGAAGCTCATCAAGCTGTCGGAGGTGAGCAAGGACGGCCCGCAACTGAAGCTGCCGCTGCCCCTGAAAGTCTCGCTGCCGATCCACGAGGTGGCGCGCGACGACGCCGACGAGCAGGCGTTCGTCCGCATGTTGCTGTCGAGTGAGGAGGATCTTGACCAGGAGAAGGGTCCGATCGCGTTCCCGGTCTTCGGCCGTGGCAGGCTCATCGGCGCGCTGTACGGCAAGTACCTCGACAACGACACGATTTTCGACACCGTCAAATTCCTGTGCGGCGACTGCTCGTGCCAGGTGAAGAATCTCAACCCCGGCACCGACCTGCTGTTCACCGCTGACTGGGATGGCCTGTTCGAGCAGATCATCAAGGCGAAGCCCGCGACACCGACGGTTGCGCCGCCGACGCCGCAGCAGGCGCCGGAGACGCGGAAGAGCGACGAACCGGCGTCTCCGGTCGTCGCTCCGCCGGTGCTGGAGGAGACGCGCATCACGGCGGAGGCCGCGCCGGAAGGGGGCCGCGACGTGTTGTGGCTGGGGGTCGGCGGGGCGGGGGTGATGGTGGTGGCGGCCGGCGTCTGGGTGTCGGCGCTTCGTTCCAAATCGTAGTCCAAAGGTCGCTCATGTTTCGCCATCTTTCTCCCGCGTGGCTCGCTCTCGGCGGGTCGCTCGCGCTGTTCGGCGGCCTGGTCGCCACGCTCTACTGGACAGCCGAGCCAAGCTCCCTCGCCAACGAGAAGCCGCTCGTCATCTACTGCGCCGAGGCGCTGCGCGTCCCGGTCGAAGCGACGGCGCGCGAGTACCACAAGGAGTACGGGCAGGAGGTTGTGCTCCGCTTCGGCCCGTCGCAGACGATCCTCGCGACCATGGAGTTGACGAAGGACGGCGACTTGTTCGTGCCCGCCGACGACAGCTACGTCCGCATGGCCCGGCACAAGAAACTCGTCGGCGAAACCCTGTCGCTGGCCCGCATGCAGGCCGTCGTCGCGGTCAGGCCGGGGTATCCGCGCGCCATCAAAACCTGGAGCGACTTCCTCACGCCGGGGAGCAAGATCGGCCTGGGAAACACGGACGCCACCGCCATCGGCAAGGTGCTGAAGGAGAAGCTGGAGGAGTCGGGCCGCTGGAAGGCGCTCGCCAAGCTCGACCCGAACTACATGGTCAATGTCAACGAGGTGGCCAACGCCGTGAAGCTCGGCAGCGTCGATCTCGGCGTCGTCTGGGACGTGACCGCCCGCATGCACCCTTCGGTCACCGTCGTCAAGCTCCCGGAACTGGACAATGTGCAGGCCCGCGTGCAGGTCGCCGTCGTCCAGGCCAGCACCCAGCCTTCGCAGGCGCTGCGGTTCGCGCGCTACCTGCGGGCGGCGAACAAGGGGGCGAAGCACTTCAAGGCCCAGGGCTTCTCCGATGTCGATGCCACGAGCGACATGAGCGACCGGCCTGAGCTGCTCGTCTACGCCGGCTCGATGCTGCGGCCCGCCGTCGAGCAGACGATCATCGACTTCGAGAAACGTGAAGGGGTCCGCATCACCCGCGTCTACAACGGCTGCGGCATTCTCGTCAGCCAGATGAAGGCGGGCGAGCAGCCCGACCTCTACTTCGCCTGCGACACGAAGTTCATGGCCGACGTGCAGGACCTGTTCAACGAGCCGACTTCGGTGTCGAGCAACCAGCTCGTCATCACGGTGAAGAGGGACAACCCGCACCAGTTGAAGGCGCTGATCGACCTCGCCAAGCCGGGCCTCAAGGTCGGCGTCGGCCACGAGCAGCAATGTGCTTTGGGCGCGTTGACCAAGGAGACGTTCATTCGCACCGGCACGTACGCCCAGGTGATGAAGAACGTGGTCGTGCAGTCGCCGACCGGGGACTTCCTCGTCAACCAGATCCGCACCGGCTCGCTCGACGTGGTCGTCGCCTACCGCAGCAACGTCGCCCCGTTCGCCGACGAACTGCTCGGCATCCCCATCACCGGCATCCCGTGCGCCGCCCCGCTCCAGCCGGTCGCCGTCGGCCGCAACAGCGCGCACCCCGAACTCACCCAGCGATTGATGCAGGCTCTGCAGACCGCCGAATCGAAGGAACGCTTCGAGAAACTGGGCTTCGGCTGGGAAACGAAGAAGTAGCGGGGGAATTGCTGATCGGACAGTCTTCCAAGGATGGCAGGGGCATGCGGCGACCGGGAGGGCGAGGCTCTGTCGCCCGACACAAAGTTTTGCCGCGGAATGGCGACATATGTTTTGCCGCGGGGTCATGGGAGCGGGGTGGATACTTGCAGGCGGCGCACGCGATGTTCGGTCAGGATCGTCGAGAGCGAGCGGTACAGTTGTCGGCCTGCCTTGTCGCTCGCCACCCACTCCTGGCTCAGCGGATCGAACTGGACATAGACCTGGAGACCCTTGTGACGCGTTCCGATGTACAGCTTGTGGCCATACAGCCCGATCTTGCCGCTGTGGTCGATCCGCCGTTCCGCCACGTAGCGCGACAGGTGCTCGCACACCAAAGGCCAACTCCAGTGCTCGCGCTCCCACGCCGCGCTGTAGCGCCGGCCGCTGTGCGCCAGGCCGGGGAACGCCTCGCTCCGCGTCCGCCCGTCGAGCGCGGGGTACTCCTCGCGCTGCACCCGGTCCTCGCGGTCGAGCCGCTGTTGCAGCTCGGCGGCGCTGCCGCACTGGTGCGGCTCCGCCCAGCGCTTCGCCACCCCCTGGCCTCGCTCCACCACGCCGTTGTGCTGCGGGCTGTGCGGCGGATTCCACAGCATCTCGACGCCCAGCCCGATCAGCCACTGCGCGAAGTCCGGCGGCAGGTCGCTGGCCGACCCCCAGGGCGAGCCGTTGTCCACGCGGATGATCCGGGGCAGGCCCCATCGCATGAAAAACCGCCTCAAACACGCCTGCACCTGCGGCGTCGGCACGCGGTTGAAGTGTCCGTCGGGAAAAAACGACCGTCCTCAGGACGGCTCCGGAGCACTCGTCATGGACGCGCAGCCAGGAGATCATCGCGCCCGTGGCCAGGCGTTTCTGCTCGGCGGCGTCGAGCTGCCAGACCTCGTGGACGACCGCCGCGCGCGGCCGCCGCTCCGTCGCCGGCCGGCCTGCGGGAGCGGGCGGGGCGTCGAGGCGGCGCAGCCAGCGCTGCAACGTCCGCTCGCTGGGCAGGGCGCGTTTGGGGAAGAGCGACCGCAGCTCGACGCGGATGCGGCCCGCGCCCCAAAGCGTGTGCTGGCGGCGCAGGTCGAGGACGCGCTGGCGCAGCAGCGGATGGTCGTCGGGCCGGGGCGGGCCGCAGCCGTCGTAGCGGGGCTGCAGCGCGTCGTCGCCGGCGGCGCGCATCTTCAGCAGCAGGTGTCGGACGGTGCGCGGGTTCAACTGCAACTCCTCGGCGATCTGATTGGCGTCCTGGCCTTGTTGGCTGCGCTGAAGGATGGCTCGGCGAACAGCGGGCGCGATGGCGAGCGGCATGACCGACCTCCGTGAAAAGGGGGAACGGGCGACTTCCGCACCGTACCCGCTCCCATGACCCCGCGGCAAAACATATGTCGCCATTCCGCGGCAAAACTTTATGTCGGGTGACAGGCTCCTGCTGAGCCGTGAACCTTGCGGCGAGCCGATTCTCACGCCTTGCTCATCAGCCAAGTTTCCTCGCACTTCACGGCTCGGCAGGAACCTCGCCCTCCCGGCGCCTCAACCCTCCCGTCCGCTTCTTCCGACCAGAAATTGTCCCGTGAAATCTGGCGACGCAACATGCCCGACTCGAAACCGCTGCCGCCTGTGCCCGCCAGCGACCGCGCGTTCTTCGTGGGGCTGGGGCTGCTCGGCGGGTTCTATGTCGCGCTGATCGTCGCGATGCTGGCGGCCGACCTGTTCTTCACCACGCCGGGCCACATCCTCGAAGCGCTGTCCAGCCCGGAGATCCGGTTCGCGATCAAGCTGAGCCTCATCACGTGCAGCCTGTCGACGCTGATGTCGCTGTGGGTCGCGGTGCCGCTGGGGTACCTGCTGGCGCGCGTCGAGTTCCGGGGCAAGACGCTGCTCGACACGCTGCTCGACATCCCGATCGTGCTGCCTCCGCTGGTCATCGGGCTGAGCCTGCTGATCCTGTTCCAAACGCCGCCGGGGCGGCAGTTCCAGAGCAGTTTTTTCCCGGTGACGTACCGGGTGCCGAGCGTGGTGCTCGCCCAGTTCGCCGTCGCGGCGGCTTTCGCGGTGCGCACGATGCGCGTGACTTTCGAGCAGATCTCGCCGCGAACCGAGCAGGTGGCGCTGACGCTGGGCTGCACGCGCTCGCAGGCGTTCTGGCTCGTCGTGATGCCGGAGGCGAAGCGCGGCGTCCTCACGGCGGCGACGCTGTCGTGGGCGCGCTCGCTCGGCGAGTTCGGGCCGATCCTCGTCTTCTCCGGCGCGACGCGCATGCGCACCGAGGTGCTCCCGACCACCGTGTTCCTCGAACTGAGCGTCGGCAAGATCGAGGCGGCCATCGCGGTGTCGCTGCTGATGATCGCCGTCGCCGTCGTCGTCCTGCT
This sequence comes from Planctomycetia bacterium, assembly GCA_043720335.1. GTDB lineage: Bacteria > Planctomycetota > Planctomycetia > Gemmatales > Gemmataceae > JAYSSW01. The sequence goes on along the minus strand of JAYSSW010000724.1, from coordinate 1,505 downwards.
CGTCACGCGCACGCTAGGCCTGCGTGGCACCGGGGTTGTCTGAGGTGGCCGCATGATCGCCGTCGAGAATTTGTGCCTGCGCCAAGGAGCCTTCCGCCTCGACAACGTGTCGCTGTCGGTGCCGCAGGGCTGCTACGCGATACTCATGGGCAGGACCGGCTGCGGCAAGACCAGCCTGCTCGAAGCGGTCGCCGGGCTGCGGCCGATCGTGTCGGGACGCGTGCTGCTTCACGGCGACGACGTGACCCGCTTCCCGCCGGCGCAGCGCAGCCTGGGCTTCGTGCCGCAGGACGGGGCGCTGTTCCGCACGATGACGGTGCGGCAGAACCTCGCCTTCGCGCTGGAGCTGCGGCGCACGCCTCCCTCGGAGATCGACCAGCGCGTCGAAGAACTCGCGGGCTGGCTGCACCTCGGCCATCTGTTGCAGCGCCGGGCGGTCGGCCTGAGCGGCGGCGAGACGCAGCGCATCGCGCTGGGCCGGGCGCTGGCGTTCTCGCCGTCGGTGCTGCTGATGGACGAGCCGCTCAGCTCGCTCGACGAGGAGACGCGCGAGCACCTGATCGAGCAGCTCAGGGAGATGCGCCGGCGCTTCCGTGTGACCGTGCTGCACATCTCGCACAGCCAGCACGAAGCCGACCAGCTCGGCGACCTCGTGTTCCGCATGGAGAACGGCGTGGTCGAGGAGGTGCCGCGCCGATCCAGCGGCGGGATTGACGAACGGATCATGGAGAAGTGAGCGGTCCCGTCGTCGGCTGCGCCGTCATGGGAAGCGCACCGGCGGCAGCGTTTGGGGCGGCGGCAGCTGCGACCACGCCATCGCGGCGAGGACGAAGAGGATGAAGTACGTCAGCGCGGTGGCCAGCAGCGACTTCGACGTGAGCTTCAGCGCGCTGCCTGCGAACTGGTTGAGCGTCGGCACCACGCCCATCAGGTCGACGGCGAAGACCTCGTCGAGGACGAGGTGCGACAGGAAGCCGACCATCGTGCCGACGGCGAAGTAGAGGCGCATCTGCTGGTTGTTGGTGTGGTACAGCAGGTAGATCGACAATCCCGCGATGAGCATGGCGGGGATGCTGTGGAACATGCCGCGATGGACGGTGATGCGCTTGAACAGCTCCGCTACGGCGTAGCGCACGAGCATGTAGGCGGCGCCAAGGATCACAAGAAGCTGCTCGATGGTGAAGCCCTGCGCGTTGAGGCGCGGGAGCAGGAGGATGGGCACGACGACGCCGGCGAGGCCGAACATCTCGCGGACGGGGATGCCGCTGTCGCTGTCGAGGTCGGGGAGCATGCCGCCGACGGTGGTCAGGCCGGCGGCGAGGAAGACGGGCCCCCAGTCGTAGTGGAACTGGAGCGATCCGACAGCCCCGACCGCCACGCCCAGCACCGCGCTCGTTGTGATGTGACCCGCGAAGTTCGCCATCGGTTCCTTCCTGGAAATCGGAGTTGCGCCGATCAAGCCCGCTGCCGTGAGGCGGCGGGGTCAGCAGCGATTTGACCTCGCC
>JAYSSW010000723.1:0-7252 GCA_043720335.1 Planctomycetia bacterium | reverse complement strand
GACCCTGGGCTGCGCGATGCAGCACCTTTGGTGCAAAATGGCATACGTCCGGGTATATCGCGAAACCGGAACAGGCGAACGACTCGCTGTCTTCAATGCGGGCAACGGGCTTGACCCGCGCGTAGTCAAGCTCGCGCCTGCGGCGTCGTTTTGCTTGCGATTCATCGACCCGTACGGCGACTTCGTCGTCAATCAGATTCAACTGCCTGTCCTCATCGACGAGTTGAACGAGATGCGACGGCTCTCCAACGAGGACGATCTCCACGACCACATCGATTCGCTGGTCCGGTTTCTGATGGAATCGAAGGAACCTCACGTCTACATCCGCTTCCTGGGCGACTGACGGGAATTGCGACTCGGGCGACCTTTGCTTGGCGCTCAGGCTCGCGCCCATTTCGCAGCGACCCCCAGGAATCGCTTCGCTCATCCTGGGGCTTGGGTCACTCATTCTCCTTCTCTGCCTTTTCCTCTGCGCCTAGCTTCATCGCGCGGCGTCAGGAAGCTCGTCGTGAAGAATCGCCGAAAAGTCGGCTCCCCTTGGCGAAAACCGCTTGACCCCCCGCCGCACGCGATATACTGATGTTTCGCCGGGGTCCGGCGAGCGGTTCACGGAGGCCGCGATCGTTCCAACGACGAGGCGGCCGCCGCCTCCAGGTTGCCGGTTCCGCAACAAGCCAACACGAGGACGCGCTGATGGAAATGATGGACCAGTGGAAAATCCATGACTCCCTCGAAACGTACGAAGTCCGCCACTGGGGCAAGGGCTACTTCGGCATCAACGACAAGGGACATGTCACCGTCCATCCCAACAAGCGGCCCGAACAGGGCGTCGACCTCAAGGAGCTGATCGACCAGCTCCAGGAACGCGGCATCCAGCTCCCCATCCTCCTCCGCTTCACCGACATCCTCCGCCACCGCGTCGGCGAGATCCACGACGCCTTCCAGAACTCCATCAACGAGTACGGCTACCAGGGCAAGTACTGCTGCGTCTACCCCATCAAGGTCAACCAGCAGAAGCACGTCGTCGAAGAAATCCTCGACTTCGGCAAGCCGTTCCAGTTCGGCCTCGAAGCCGGCTCCAAGCCCGAACTCCTCGCCGTCCTCGCCCTCACCAACGGCGGCGACACCCCCATCATCTGCAACGGCTTCAAGGACGATGAGTTCATCAAGATGACGATCCTCGCCCACAAGATGGGCAAGTCGATCATCCCCGTCGTCGAGAAGTTCAGCGAGCTGGAGCTGATCGCCCGCTACGCCGAGGAGCTGAACGTCCGCCCCGTCATCGGCGTGCGCGTCAAGCTCGCCGCCCGCGGCGCCGGGCGCTGGCGCTACAGCGCGGGCTTCCGCTCGAAGTTCGGCCTGACCCTCACCGAAACGCTCGAGGCCTACGAGTTCCTCAAGCAGCGCGGCATGGGCGACTGCCTGCAGCTGGTCCACTTCCACCTCGGCAGCCAGATCACCAACATCCGCAACATCAAGAGCGCGCTCACCGAGGCCTCGCGCGTCTTCGCCGAGCTGCACCGCGTCGGCGCCGGCGTCAAGTTCCTCGACGTGGGCGGCGGCCTCGGCGTCGACTACGACGGCTCGCAGACCGACTTCGAATCGTCCGTCAACTACACGTTGCAGGAATACGCCAACGACGTCGTCTTCCGCATCAAGAGCGTCTGCGACGAGTGCGGCGTCCCCCACCCGACCATCATCTCCGAGTCGGGCCGCGCGGTCGTGGCGTACCACAGCATGCTCGTGTTCGACGTGCTCGGCGTCTCCAACTTCGACCGCTACACCCTGCCCGCCGAGATCCCCGCCGACTCCCCGCAGCAGGTGGCCGACCTGTACGCCATCTGCCGCGACCTGTCGAAGAAGAACATCACCGAAGGCTACCACGACGCCGTCCAGACCGTCGATGAAACGCTCAACCTCTTCAACCTGGGCGGCATGACCATCGAGATGCGCGCCCTCGTCGAACGCCTTTTCTGGGCCGTGTGCAGCAAGACGCTGAAGCTGCTCCGCGAGCTCGACTTCGTCCCCGAAGAACTGCAGGGCCTGAAGTCGCTGCTGTCCGACACCTACTTCTGCAACTTCTCCGTCTTCCAGTCGATGCCCGACAGCTGGGCCATCAAGCAGCTCTTCCCGATCATGCCGATCCACCGGCTCAACGAGGCCCCGACGCGCCGTGCGGTGCTCGGCGACATCACCTGCGACTCGGACGGCAAGATCGACCAGTTCATCGATCTGCGCGACGTGCGCAGCACCCTCGAACTGCACCCGCTCAACAATCAGCCGTACTACCTCGGAGCGTTCCTGCTGGGCGCGTACCAGGAGATCCTCGGCGACCTGCACAACCTGTTCGGCGACACCAACGCCGTCCACATCCACGTCGACGACAACGGCCAGGCGAGCATCGACAACGTGGTGAAGGGGGACACCGTCCGCGAGGTGCTGGCCTACGTGCAGTACAACGCCGACGAGCTGCTGAACAAGGTCCGCAAGGACGTGGAACGCGCGGTGCGGGCGGGCAAGATGACGATCAACGAGTCGCGCCAGCTGCTCAAGTTCTACGAGTCGGGCCTCGACGGCTACACGTATTTGGAAGAGCCGTAGCCGCTGGGCGAACGCGGTCGATGTGGCGCGCCGAAGCGCAGCGCCCCATATAGCCCCCGGCTTGCCGGGGGTGACGCGAAATCCCACGGCAATGCGGTGCATCGTGATCGTTCGCCCGGTTTGGCGAACGATCACCATCCCATTCGCCGACGTGGGTCGCGCCTCACCCCCGGCAAGCCGGGGGCTATATGAGCAACCACAGGAGACGCTCCGCATGTCGCGTTCCGCTTGGATGCTTGGCGCCGCCATTGTCGTTGGCGTGGCGGGGCTGGCGTGGTGGTTCACGACGCCGCCGGAGCCGTTCGACGATGGCACCATCCAGCTCGGCCCAAGCGCCAGCCTGGGCGGCAAACGGCTGCTCCCCGACGACAACCCCTGGAACCAGGACATATCACAAGAGCCGGTCGATCCCAACTCCGACAACCTCCTCCGCAGCATCGGCTGGGACAAGCCGCTCCACCCCGACTTCGGCACACGCTACCGCGGCGCTCCCAACGGCATCCCCTATGTCGTCGTGTCGGGCGAGCAGGGGAAGGTGCCGCTCACGTTCAAGTACGCCGACGAAAGCGACCCCGGCCCCTACCCGATCCCGCCCGACGCCCCCATCGAAGGCGGCGCACGCTCGACCGGCGATCGGCACATCCTGGTCCTCGACCGCGACAACTCCACGCTCTACGAGGTGTTCGACGCCCATCCCGACGGTAGCGGAGGTTGGCGCACTGGCGGCGGAGCGGTCTTCAACCTCAAGTCGAACCAACTGCGACCAGCGGGCTGGACCAGCGCTGACGCCGCCGGCCTGCCGATCCTGCCGGGGCTGGTGCGCTACGACGAGGCGGTCACGCACAAGAAGATCGCCCACGCGCTGCGCTTCACGGTCGCGAAGACACGCCGCGCTTACGTGTCGCCGGCGACGCACTTCGCCAGCCCGCACACCGACGAGAACCTGCCGCCGATGGGCATGCGCGTGCGGTTGAAGGCCGAATTCGACGTGGCGCCGTTCCCGCCCGAAGTGCAGGTGATCCTGCGGGCCATCCAGACCTACGGCATGCTGGTGGCCGACAACGGCGGCGACTGGTTCCTCAGCGGCGCCCCCAACCCGTGCTGGAGCGACCGCAACCTCCGCTCGCTCCGCAGGGTGACGGGAAAAGATCTCGAAGTCGTGAAGATGGGACCGCTGACGACGAAGTAGAAGGTGCGCTGTCGCACGCTGGAAAAAACGAGGACGCCCTCATGAAACTTCTCCTCTTCAGCGATCTGCACGCCGACGCCGCTGCGGCACGGAAGTTGGCCGCGCTGGCGGAACAGGCCGACGTGCTGGTCGGAGCGGGGGATTTCGGCAACGTGCGGCGCGAGGTCGGCGTCTGTCTGGCGATTCTTCAGCGAACCCGGAAGCCGGCGGTTCTCGTTCCGGGCAACAACGAATCGACCGACGAACTCGCCGAAGCTTGCAGAAACTGGCCCGAAGCGCGCGTCCTGCACGGGTCGGGCGTCGTCTTATCGGAGGTTCCGTTTTTCGGCCTCGGCGGCGGCGTGCCGGTCACGCCGTTCGGCGCATGGAGTTTCGATTTCACGGAAGACGAGGCGGCCGAACTGCTGGCCGACGCGCCGCAAGGCTGCGTGCTGGTCAGCCATTCGCCGCCGAAAGGTGTTGTAGACGTGTCGTCGCGCGGGCACAGCATCGGCAGCACTGCGGCGAGGGCCGCGATCGAACGCATCGCGCCGCTGCTGGTCGTATGCGGGCATGTGCATGGCAGCGCCGGCCAGACGGGGATGATCGGCACAACGCCGGTCGTCAACGCGGGGCCGGCGGGGATGCTGTGGGAACTTCGACCCGTTTGAAGTGCGGTTGGCTTTCGCCCGCAAGATCGTCTTTTTTGCTGTGGACAAAAGCCCGGTCCGCGTCGTCTAATAGACATGGACACTTCTTTTCCCTGTTCCCACGGAGGACGACCATGAAACGCCCGAATCGTTGGAGCCTCAAGGTCGTCTGCGTTGGCGGATTCGCCCTGGCCGTGCTGATCGCCGCCCAGGCCGACAGCCAGGAAGCCGGCAAGGTCCGCGTCACGTTCAAGGACGACAAGGTCGTCGTCGGCGAGCCGGTCCTCCCCATCGACCCAGTAACTCGAGTGCAGATCGGCAACTTCGGCAACCCTTACTACTTCGGCCTCTCGGTCGACAACAAACGCATCACCTGCTCCCCCCAGGGCAGCATCTGGTCCACGCTCCGCATCGACGGCGTCGAGAACAACCCTCTCAGCAACGGCGTCAACATCAACTTCGACGGCAAGCCGATCAACGTCGGCCAACTCCCCAGCGCCGTCAACGGCCGCAAGCGGATCGGCTACCAGGTGACGTGGAAAGCAGGCGACATCGAAGTCACCCAGATCAACGAAGTGGTGCCGAGCAAGGCGACCAAGGAGATGATCCAGAAGGGCTTGAAACGCTCGATGGACGTCTGCCGCGTCACCTATGTGCTCGTCAACAAGGGCCAGCGCACGCAGAAAGTCGAGTTCCGCACGAACCTCGACATCCTCATCAACAACAACGACGGCGCCCTGTACGCTTCGCCCACGACGCACCCGGGCAAGATCCTCAACGGCCAGATCCTGAAGGACAAGGAGCTGCCCGAGTACCTGCAGGTGCTGGAGATGCCGAACCTGCAGAACCCCGGCATGGTCGCCACGATGACGCTCAAGAGCACCAAGGGGGAAAGCCCCAGCCACGTCACGCTGACAAACCTCGGCGCCATCCACCAGGCCTTCGACTGCCCCGCGATCCCCGCTGGCGACTCGGCCTGCGCGATCTACTGGGAAGCCAAGACGATGAAGCCGGGCGACCGCCGCGAGCTGACCTGGGCCTACGGCGGCGGCATCGCCTCCAATCCCGACAACGAAGGCAAGGTCAACCTCAACCTCGGCGGCTCGTTCGAGCCGGGCAAGCTGTTCACCATCACCGCCATGATCGACGACCCGGCCCCGAACCAGACGCTCACCCTGCAATTGCCCGAAGGCATGGAGCGCGTCGAAGGCCGCGAGATCCAGCCCGTGCCGCTGCCCAGCGAGTTCGGCAGCAGCGTCGTCCAGTGGAAGGGCCGCGTCCAGCGCCCCGGCGACTTCCCGATCCGCGTGCAGTCCAGCACCGGCGTCACCCAGATCAAAAACGTCAGCATCCAGATGAACTGAGTTCGATGGGGAATCCCTTCCCCGTTGAGGATTGCCGGAAAAACAAGCGCCAAGCCCCACCATGAGCAACGCGATTGGTGGGGGTCGAAGCCCGCGACACCTCACCCCCAGGAATCGCTTCGCTCATCCTGGGGCTTGCGGGCGTTTCCAATCTGAAATCATCATTCTGCATTCTTCAATCGAAGGAGCATGTCATGCGTTCGCCTCGCATCCTCGCCCGCTTCGGCGCGGCAGCCCTCGTCGGCGCCCTCGCCCTCGTCCCCACCCACGGACAGGACGCGCCCGGCCCGGTGAAGGTCACGTTCCAGGAGCCGAAAACCGACGTCACCGAGGTCGCCGTCGCCGTCGATCCCGCCCTCAAGATCCGCATCGGGCACGTCGGCGCCATGTCCTTCGGGCTGACCTACCTGCTCGACTCCACCAAGCAGCAGAACGACGGCATCACCGGCATGCTCTGCTGCGGCGACGGCGCCATCCGCACCATGTTCAAGGTCGATGGCACGATGGTCTATCCCAACGTCGCCGCCGGCACCAAGCCTCTCCCCGCCTCGCCGACCGGCAAGGCACGCCCCGGCATGCAGCAGGTCTGGGGCTTCGGCGACCTCCGCATCACCCAGTGGATCGAGCACGTCCCCAGCCGACCCGCCAAAGCCGGCGAGAAACGCGCCATGGACGCCGTCCTCGTCAAGTACATCGTCGAGAACACCGGACCCAAGGCCCACACCTTCGGCACCCGCGTCCGCATCGACAGCTACTGCATCGACAACGACGGAGCCCTGTTCGCCGCCCCCACGACCCACCCCAACCAGATCCTCAACGGCGTCCTCCTCAAGGACAAAACGCTCCCCGACTTCGTGCAGATCCTCCAGCGCCCCGATCTCAAGGACCCCGGCTTCGTGGGCCACTTCTCGCTGAAGCTGGGCCAGAAGATCATCGGCCCCGACCGCTTCGCCTGCACCTACCACGGCGCCCCCGAGAACGGCTGGGAAGTCACGGTCGGCGCCGCCAACGGCGACTCCGACTGTGTCATGTACTGGGAGGCGCGCAGCATCCCCGCCGGCGGCAAGATCGAAATGGGCTACGCCTACGGCAAGGGGATCGCCACCACCCCTGACAGCGAAGGCCGCGTCAGCGTGGCGTTCGGCGGCTCGTTCGAGCCGAACAAGCAGTTCACCGTGTCGGCCTACGTCGACGAGCCGATGACCGGCCAGTCGCTGACGCTGGAACTGCCGAAGGGGGTCGAGCTGGTGGAGGGCCGCGCCATCCAGCCGGTGCCGCAGCCGCTGGGCGACAGAGCGACGAGCCTGGTGCAGTGGCGCTGCCGGGTGGCGGATTTGGGCGAGCACACGCTGCGCATCCGCTCGACGACCGGCGTCACGCAGACGCGGACGTTCAACGTGACGCGGTGAAAAAGTTTAGCCGCGACGCGCAGCGGAGCGCGGGAACCGCGCGATGACACACCATGGAAT
>JAYSSW010000722.1:0-7257 GCA_043720335.1 Planctomycetia bacterium | reverse complement strand
ATCCTGCACTGAGTAAACTACCAAAGCATGCGGTGCGGCTGGAAGATTTGTCTAATCAGTATGGTGTTCTTTCCCGTGCTGTTCATGGCTCCGACGCTGGATTCCGCATGAGCAGCAAAGAAGGAGCTATACAATTTTGGTCGAGTGATGTTGCAAAATTAGGAAAATGGATAAAAAATGAGAAAACAGTTATTAGCGGCATCAATCGAGTGTTGCTGGGATTTTATCATGAAGAGTTGCGGGGATCGATGCTGCCAAATTTGAGAAAATCTATCAGTTTAGTATTTCCATCAAAGCAGCACGAGGCAATCAAATCGCACTTTGGCATTTCGTTGTATTCTTAGTCTCTTGGTCAATTTCGAGTGTATGGAGAGCGATTTTTTCTTACCATTCCAAGTCAGTGATCGACAATATCGCAGTGTTTTATTCCAGCACTAATGGCCGCTTGCGCGCTGAGCGATCCGATAAGCCTTGCAAACCAAGCTTGCGCAGCAATTGCAATCGTTCAGTATTTTTTATTTGTTGACATTCGATCGTACACGGATTGCCGTCACAGTTTTCACTTTCCTGCGAGGGCTTGTTGCCGCTGAAAGTCGTGATAGCCGTACAATGGAAGGGTCACGCCTTCCCCGACGCTTCGGAACCGCAGAACGCCATGACGACCGCCTCGCCGAACCAACGCCTTTCGCTGCCGCTCTGGCACGAGACCCACGCCGCTCCGCTGGCCCCGACCTCCCGCGCCGAGATGCTCGCGCGCGGCTGGGACGCCGTCGATGTCGTCTTCGTCACCGGCGACGCCTACATCGACCATCCCTCGTTCGCCATGGCCATCCTGCACCGCGTCCTCGAACGGGCCGGCTTCCGCGTCGCCATTCTCAGCCAGCCCGACTGGAAGACCTGCGATCCCTGGCGCCAGTTCGGCAGGCCGCGACTCTTCTTCGCGGTCAGCGCCGGCAACATGGACTCCATGATCAACCACTACACCGCCAGCCGCAAAGTCCGCAACGACGACGCCTACTCCCCCGGCGGTCGCATCGGCCTGCGCCCCGACCGCGCCACGCTCCCCTACTGCCACCGCTCCCGCGAGGCCTTCCCCGGCGTCCCCGTGATCGCCGGCGGCGTCGAAGCGTCGCTGCGGCGGCTCGCCCACTACGACTACTGGAGCGACACCGTCCGTCGCTCCATCCTGCTCGACTGCAAGGCCGACCTCGTCGTCCACGGCATGGGCGAGGACGCCATCGTCGCCATCGCCCAACGCCTCGCCGCCGGCGAACCCGTCAAGGCCCTCCGCGACCTGCGCGGCGTCGCCTACGTCCTCGGCGCCAGCGAGTCTCCTGCGGTTGCATCGCTCCCTCTATCAAGCCCGCTGTCGTTAGACGGCGGGGTCGCCCGGCCCGGCAAGAAACCCCGCGAGCACAACCACGCCCAGGAAGGCTACGTCGACCTGTCGCGTGCCGCGCCCGACGAGCGGCGCGGGCTGCCGGCCACGTTCTGCTTGCTCCCCAGCTTCGAGCAGGTGAAGGCCGACAAGATGAAGTTCGTCGAAGCGACGCGCATCATCCACACGCACACCAACCCGTTCAACGCCCAACCGCTGGTGCAGTACCACGACCGGCAGGCCGTGGTGGTGACGCCGCCGAGCCTGCCGATCTCGCAGGACGCGATGGACCGCATCTACGACCTGCCCTACACGCGGCGGCCGCACCCCGTCTACCGCGAGCCGATCCCCGCCCACGAAATGATCAAGGACTCGGTCACCATCATGCGCGGCTGCTTCGGCGGCTGCACCTTCTGCTCCATCACCGCCCACCAGGGACGCACCATCCAGTCGCGCTCGCAAGGCTCGATCCTCGGCGAAGTCCGCAAGATGGCCGCCGACCCCGACTTCAAGGGCATCGTCAGCGACATCGGCGGGCCGACCGCCAACATGTACCAGATGCGCTGCACCCGCCCCGAGGTCGAAGCCAAGTGCAAGCGGCTCTCCTGCGTCCACCCCACCATCTGCAAGCTGCTCGGCACCGACCACGGCCCCCTCGTCGCCCTCATGAAGAAGGCCCGAACCGAACCCGGCGTCCGCAAGGTCTTCGTCGCATCCGGCATCCGCATGGACCTCGCTCAGCTCTCCCCCGAGTACATGAGCGAGCTGGCCGCCCACCACGTCGGCGGACATCTCAAGGTGGCCCCCGAGCACACCGACACCACCGTGTTGGAACTGATGAAGAAGCCGAGCAACGTGAACTTCGAGGGCTTCGCCGAGGAGTTCAAGAAGGCGTCCGCGAAGGCGGGGAAGCCGAAGCAGTACATCGTGCCGTACTACATCGCGAGCCACCCCGGCAGCGACCTGCACGCGATGATCGACCTGGCTCTGTTCCTCAAGCGCAACGGCTACCGCCCCGACCAGATGCAAGACTTCATCCCGGCACCGTTCGACATCGCCACCTGCATGTACTACACGGGCGTCGACCCGTTCACGCGGCAGGAGGTGTTCATCGCTCGCAACCTGAGCGACCGCAAGATGCAACGGGCGCTTCTGCAGTTCTTCAAGCCGGACAACTACTTCGAGGTCCGCAAAGCGCTGCTGGAAGCGGGCCGCAGCGACCTGATCGGCGCCGGCTGCGACTGCCTGATCCCCGCCAACCCGCCGAAGGAAGCCCTGGCCGCCCGCATCGAGAAAGCCAACCAGGACCTGCGCGGCGACCACGTGCACACGGTGCCGGGCGTGAAGAAGAAGGGCTATCGGCCGGGGCGGAAGACGGCGGGGAGGCGGAAAGAACAACGATGACAAACCCAGTAGCCGTCCCGCCCACGACTTGGTCTTTCCCCGTGGGCGGGGTGTGTCGTGTTTGACCTCGTCGTGACGCTGGAAAGTGCGAGACGTTATTTTGGCGCGAGCATATAGACCTTCTTGCCGACCGCCTTTTGGCCGCCGTACACCATGTCAGCGATCGCCTTGACTTCTCGATCCAGGCGTTCGGAGACCGAGGTGTTTGGCGTTCTGGTTTCCTTCGTCAGCCGCGCGAACAATTGCAACTTGACGGAGCCTCCCGTCCCTTTCACGCCTCGGTGCTGCGTCTCGAAGCCATGTTTCTTGAGCATGGCAGTCAGCGAGTCTTTGGTCTCCGGGACCTCCCTCAGCCCGGGAACGTCGCGCCCAAACCAGCTCAGCCCGGCGTCCAGATCGACCTGCACCCAGTCGACAGGGCCGCAAACAATGACGCGCGAAGCGGCGGCGGGCTTCCCGGGCTTCGCGAGCTCGACCTTGCGTTCGCTGATCTTCAGCGTGGCGTCTGCCAGGCCCGGGCCGAACGTGCCTACCCAGATGTCATACCGGCCCGATTGCGGCTTCTCGAAGAGTAGTTGCGGGTTGTTGCCCTCGCCGCCGTCGTCGTTGGCGACCCAGGATCCGTTCGGCAGGTTGACGAGCAGGGTCGTGTCCCCCTTGGATTCCACGTAGATTCGCAATGGCAAGATGCCTGCGGTGTAATGGAGCCTGAAGTCGGGCGCCTTGGAAACGTGCGCATTCACCCCGCCGAGCTTCGTCTTGATGGATCCGCCGGCCGCAAAAGCCTTGGTAAATGGATCCGGGACGAAGCCGGCCTTCAGCGTCACGGAACCAAAGGTCGGCGTCGCATTGGGATCCTGGGCCCGGGCCTGGCCCACGCCAAGAACCGAGCCAGCCGCCAACAGGCTGGTGAGGTAAACGAACAGACAGCCGCGTCCGAGAAGTCTTCGGAGGATTGCTCGTTTCATGGTCGTTTTCCTGCCGCTTCCGCGGCGTTTGAGAAGTGCTTGAAAAATGATTGGCTTGTTTCTTGCGGACCCGTTCTTTCGACCAGGCTCGCCCAGCGAACGCTTGCTGAGCCGTTTCTTGCGCGGGGTCGGAGGGAAAGCAAAGAAGGCGAAAAGTGCACAGGCATATGCCTGCCCATGCTTGCCCTTTTGTTCGCAAATTCGGAAGGTCGGCAACGAGCCTTCGGTTCGCCCCATTGTACCTGTACAATAGGATCGTGTGCAACGCAGTGCTCGAGTCGGTCCGTCTGCACGTATTTCGAGGTGCGCAAGGCACTGCTGGAAGCGGGCCGCAGCGACCTGATCGGCGCCGGCTGCGACTGCCTGATCCCCGCCAACCCGCCGAAGGAGGCCCTGGCCGCCCGCATAGAGAGAGCCAACCACGAACCTGCGCGGCGACCATGTGCACACCGTGCCGGGGGTGGGGAAGAAGGGGTACCGGCCGGGGAAGATGGCGGCGGAGCGGCAGCAGACAAGAAGGCGTTGAGTCACGTTGCCTGCGTCGAACCTGTCGTCTAAAATGCGATTGACGCGGAAAGCCTGAACGGAGCGAGCGGACGAACGGCTGCTTGCGATGCCTGAAAGACGTGGACACAGCAACTTCAGAAAGCAACACCAACGGATCCGCATGTTTGAAAGCTTGCGATTGCTACAGCCGACGGAGCGAAGCATCGTCTTGCAAACGCACCAAGGACGCGAGATCAGGAATTTGATCGACGCCGAGCCTGAAGACTACCACAGGCAGAAGTACCAGCTGCTGTTGAGGAAAAATCCGAACTGGGTGGAAAGAAAGCCAATGGCAGGAGGCTACAATTGCGTCGGGCATGTCCTGGCTGGTCGCCGTACCGGCGTGTTCGACGACTTGGAAGACCAGCTCAAGGTGATCTTCGACGATGACGGCTACCGAGTGCTTCGGGACAACGAAGCCCCGCGTGTGGGCGATCTTGCGACCTACTGGATTCCTTCGGATCTGCGGGACACTTTCCTGCACGTGGCCTTGATCGTGGAGATGAAGGACGGGGTGACGGCGGCATCGCCTCGCGTCCCCTGGGTGTTGAGCAAGATGGACTCGACCTCAGGCGAGATCCTTCACCACTTCAACCAGGTGACATTCATCGAAGGCGTCGAACATATGGTGCGGTACTGGACGGACCGCCCTTGAGCGGATTGGAGAGCGGTAAACATGGCCTATCAGCTTGACTATTTCCTGACCGCCGAGTTTTCCGTCGCGATGGGCTTCTTCCTGCCGCCGGCCGCTCAGCGAATCGCGCTGCAGCGTTGCAGGGCGGTTCAGGACGCCGCAGCGGCGATCCGGCGGCGCGAGATTTCCTGGAAAACAATTCGAAGCTTCGTCGATTCGCAAGTTTCCCAGTTCGAACGGGGAAAACGGCTGCCAGGCGACCTTGCGTTGGCTGCTTTGGCAGTTGTGCTGGAACAGTTTTCAGCCGATTTTGCCGAAGAATTCCTGTGCGATCTCGCTCGGCTGCAACTGCCCGAGATGCTGTCAAGCATCCGTGTAGCGCGGGAGTGCTTGAAACATCGCCTTTTGCTGCCCAGGAACGAGATCCGCATCTCAAAGTACCCTTCCGACCAGAAAATCACGGCTCCGCGATCACTGGTAGCACAGAAACAGAGCACGACTAAAGAAAAACGACACGCGGCAGTGCGGTATCCCAGTTGATTATCGAGGCACTCATGGCGAGACTTGAATACTTCATCGTGTGCCGCGCGGTATCCATTGATATCGACACGGACGAAATTACGTTGTCTCAGGTCGTAGAAGACGTATTTGTTGAGGAATTCCCGCAGCGTCTGCCAAAGATCACGGCGATCAGTTCTTGGGAATTGGCTGAGAATGAGCTTGAGTCAGATTTTCAAGCGTTGCTTCAAGTGACCATTCCAGGCTCAAGTAGTGCTCAAAGTTTCCCCATGAATTTCCGGCGTGGCAGCCGACGATATCGAGCTATGCAAGGCATCCTGGAAATTCCTCTGCTTACTTCTGGAGATTTGAAGATCGACGTGCTGTTGAACGGTTCCCATGCGGCAAGCCATATCGTTACCGTTCATTCGGCTGGTGTACAAGGATCCGATGTCCTGGGTTCCAAGTTGTCCCAAGATTAGATCTGAATGGTTGGTTTTCTCGATAGATCACAATCAAGGGCGTTCTGAATTCGTGTGGCAATTCATGGCGGCCGAAGCCCAGCTTCTTGACCAGCAGATGGGCCTCAGCCGCGACTTCCTGATCCCCGCAAGCCTGGCCAATCGCAAGAATCCGGGCCGCTGAAGCCACCCATCATCCGGCTCAACTCGAAGCCCCATCGCAACGCGAAGCCTACCTCCCCTTCTTCTCGCCATATCCCCGCCACACCCATTCGATGGCGTGCGGCAGAAGCGGGGCCTGGGCACTTCCAGCGCCGCGGCAGAACACGCACTGCCACTCGTAGCCTCGCCACACCGTCATTCGCTCTTGCTTGGCTCCGTCGGCGCCGGGAAGGTTTGCTGGATCCACGCTTGCCACAGCGGTGTCTCGCGGAGGGAAGCAGCGACGAGTTGGAGGCGTTGAGGCCGAGCTTGGCTTGGAGATTGCGCAAATGGGCCTGGAGATGCAAGACGAGTTCGGCCAGTTCGCGACAGCCCGCACAGGTGACATCGCCCATGCTCGTCAGCCTATGAAAACGCTCCGCCGCCTGCTGCGCCTGGAAAATTCCGGTGAACGGTTACGGGCCCGTTTTTGTCGTTTCCTGGGACGAACCGGCTCCCGAAGAAGAACGACGCCAGGGAGCTGGTGGCGCTCCGTCTGCCTGCCGGCGATTCTTGCCTGAAATTTCTCGAACGAATCGAAGCAATTCCGGCGTGAATCTGACAACCCCCAAGCGACATGATTGTCCGCTTGGGGGTTGTTCGATTTCTCCATGACATCACGATCGCTTCGAAGCGGCGCGTTCCTCGCTGCGCATCGCAAGTTCGGATACGCCCGAAAAAACCACACACCCACGCGTGGTGTTCCTCGCTTTGCGCTTCGGGCTCAGTGAGTTACGCCAGCACGCCCTGCACGACGCTGCCGGGGCTGAGCGGCAGCGGGCGGTTCAGCGTGTCGCGGATCTCGGTGTGGGGGTCGATGCCGAGCAGGTGGAACATCGTCGCGGAGAGGTCTTCGGGGCGGACGGGATCGCGCGACGGGTAGGCGCCGATACGGTCGGAGGCGCCGTGGACGTGGCCGCCCCGCACGCCGCCGCCGGCCAGCAGCGCCGTGTAGCAGCGCGGCCAATGGTCGCGGCCCGCCATGTTGTTGATGCGCGGCGAACGGCCGAACTCGCCCGCCCACACCACCAGCGTGTCGTCGAGCAGGCCGCGCGATTGCAAATCTTCCAGCAACGTCGGCAGTGTCTGGTTCGTGATCGGCAATAGATAATTATCGAGGATCGGGTACATCGGGTTGTTGTTGAACCCGTGCGTGTCCCAGCCCTC